>DATEOX010000427.1:0-18960 GCA_035273585.1 Thermoanaerobaculia bacterium | reverse complement strand
CCTTCGGCACCCTCTCCCCGCCGCGCGGGGAGAGGGCCGGAGTGAGGGGCGACACACGCCGTTTCGATTGCGCCGCAGGGCCGTAACAGCGTCCTCACCCGTTGCTGCCGGATTGCCACTTAGACTGCGCTCCATCAACTGAAAAGGAGCAGATCATGCGCAACCGTTTTCTCTCTCTGGCCGCGCTCGCGCTCGTGGTGTCCGTCACGGCCCGCGCGCAGAGCCTCTCCGGCCCGCCGGACGGCGGCAATCAGCACGCCTCGGTCTCGCAGTACCTCGGCCTGGTGAAGGTCACCATCGACTACCACAGCCCGAAGGTCCACCACCCCGCCACCGGCGAGGACCGCCGGGGGAAGATCTGGGGCACGCTCGTCCCCTGGGGCTTCGCCAGCGGCCTCGGATACGGCAACTGCAAGCAGTGCCCCTGGCGCGGCGGCGCGAACGAGAACACGACCTTCACCGTCTCGCACGACGTGAAGATCGAAGGGCAGCCGCTCGCCGCCGGCACCTACGCGCTCTTCTTCGCCCCGCAGCAGGACGAGTGGACGGTGATCTTCTCCAAGAACGCCCAGTCGTGGGGCAGCTTCTGGTACGACGCATCCGAGGATGCGCTGCGGGTGAAGGTCAAGCCGGCCAAGAGCGACTATCACGAGTACCTCACCTACGAGTTCCCGGAGCGGCAGCTCGACAAGACCGTCGCCACGCTGAAGTGGGAGGAGCTGCAGGTCCCCATCACCATCACGGCCGATGTCAACAATCTCTACCTGGCGCAGATGAGACAGGAGCTGCGCAACGACGCCGGCTTCGACTGGCGGAACTACGTGGCCGCCGCGCAGTACGCGCTGCAGAACAAGATCGGCACGGCCGACGCGCTGGCCTGGGCCGAGCAGGGAGCGGCGAAGCGGTGGCCCGGCCAGGAGAACTTCCAGTCGCTCTCCACGCTGGCCGAGGCGCAGGAGGCGAACGGGAAGCCAGCGGATGCGAAGGCGACCCGCGACCGGGCGCTGAACCATCCGACGGCGTCAGCCAGCGACCTCCATCAGTACGCCCGCCGCCTTCTCCAGCAGGGGAAGAAGGAAGAGGCGCTGGCGGTGTGGGAGCTCAACGCGAAGAGGCACCCCAACGAGTGGCCGGTGAACGTCGGCCTGGCCCGCGGCTACTCGGCCAACGGCAAGTACAAGGATGCCCTCAAGTACGCGAAGCTCGCCGCCGCCCAGGCGCCGGACGATCAGAACAAGAAGGTGCTGCAGACGGGCATCGAGAAGCTGGAGCAGGGGAAGGACATGAACCAGTAGGTGTCATCCTGAGCGGAGCGAAGGATCTCCCCGCATTTGCCGGGAGATCCTTCGCCGTCTTCGCGGCTCAGGATGACAGGTCAGCGGACCGCGTTTCGCATCTCCTCGATGTGCACGGCCTTGATCAGCGTCAGCGGACTGCTGAACGTCGCCGGCGCGAGGCCGATGGCCGCTCGCACCTCGTTGATCGCGGTGCGCAACTGCAGCACGTGCGCGGACTTGACGACGACGCCGGCCAACACCGGATCGGTCCAGGCGACCGGCGGAAGGCCGATCGTCGCGCGGAGGGCATCGACGGCGGCGCGGAGGTCCTCGAGGTGCGCGGCGCGGATGACCGAGCCGGGCGCGAGCGAGGGATCCGTGAAGGTGAACGTCGTGGCCAGGTCGACGTTGCTGTAGGCCATGCGCACGCCGGCCGAGGTCAGCGCCCGGACGCGGTAGAGATAGGCGGCGCCGGCCTGCACCGAGGTGTCGTTGAAGGACGTGGCGCTCGTCGAGCCGACGAGCACCAAAGCGCCACCCTGGCTGCGGAAGACCTCGTACGACGACGCTCCCGGCTCCGCGCTCCATGACGCGAGCACGCTCGTGCTCCCCGTCGCGGTGGCCGTCAGCGTGATGGGTGTCGAGCCGGCGGCGTTCTGCGTGACCTGGAAGACTTCGCCGCCGATGCGGATCGTCCCGGTGCGGGCCTCGGCGCCGGGGTTGTCCTTCACCGAATACGACACGCTCGACGGCCCGGTGGAGGTGATGAACAGGAAGTCGCCGCCGCTCTCGACCGTGGCCGACCATACGCAGCTCTGCGTGCTGGCGGCCACCTGAATCGTCCCCGTTCCGGCCGCGGGTCCGAACGAGGCGAACATCGGCGTGATGGAGAACGTGCACTCGATCGAGGTCTGCGTGACCGTCACCGTCTTGCCGGCGATGGTCATCGTGCCGCTCCGCTGCATGCCGGTGCCGTTCGGCTGCACCTCGTACGACACCTTGGCCGAGCCGGTGCCGCTGGCGCCGCCGGTGATGACCAGCCACGGCGCGTTGCTCGTGGCGCTCCAGGCGCAGAGAGCGTTGGTGGTGACGTCGATGGTCGCCGCGCCGCCGTCATAGGAGAACGTGACGGTCGACGGCGTGACGGTGAAGACGCAGCCGTCGTCCTGATGAACGAGGTGGTCCTTGCCGCCGATCGAGACCTTGCCGTCGCGCGCCGGGCCGGCGTTGGCCGCGACGGTGTAGGTCACGGTGGTAGACCCGCTGCCGGAGGCGGATGAGGTGAGAGTGATCCAGTTCGCGTTGGACGACGCGCCCCATGGGCAGTCGGGCGAGCCGCTGGTCATGGTGTACGAGCCGTTGCCGCCGCCGGGCGCGAAGGTGGCGCTGAGCGGGCTGATCGAGTAGAAGCAGCCGCTGAACTGGGTGACTGTGAACGTCTGCTGGGCAACGGTCACGGTGCCGGTGCGGTCGGGGCCCTGGTTCGGCGCGACCGAAAGGGACGCCGTGCCGCTGCCCGTCTGCGATGCGCCGCTCGCCACCGTGATCCACGGCACGTTGGAGATCGTCGTCCAGGTGCAGCCGGTCTGCGTCGTGACGGTGATCGTCGCGCCGCCGCCTGACGAGCCTTTCGTCACGGTGTTCGAGGCCAGCGAGTAGAGGCAGTCGTGCTGGACGAGCGTGAAGGCCTTGTCGCCGATCGTGATCGTTCCGGTGCGCGTGGCGCCGGGGTTCTGATCGTATTGATAATTGACCGTGTTGCCGGCGACGGTGACGTGCAGCCAGGCGGAGTCGCTGACCGCCGTCCAGGCGCCGCAGGTCTGGCTCCTGGTCACGGTGATCGAGCCGCTGCCGGCGTCTTTGGTCACATCCGCCGACGAGGGGCTGAGCGTCAGCAGGCAGTCATTCGCCGCGCCGCTGCCGGCCAGCCGCTGCAGCACGTTGCGCGTGATCTGCTGCGCCGCCGGGTTGACGCGCGTCTTGCCGTTGTTCCAGTTGTCCACGCCCCAGGCCCACTGGATGCTGCCGGTGGCGAAGACGGTCGCGCCGCTCGGCGCGGTGCGCACGACCATGTCGGAGTAGATGGTCTGCGTGCCGTTCTCGTCGCTGAAGGGCGAGTGGCCGAGGCGGATCGTGCCGGCCGGCGTGTAGGCGTTGTCCATCGCATCGACCTCGTAACCGAGGAGGCCGGAGAGGACGGAGCCCTTGACCAGGCCGGTGTTCGTGAAGACCCACGGCGCGCTGGTCACGTCGTCGATCTTGATGTCGAAGTCGACCGGGTTGTAGACGTACTGCACGCCGATCATCTTCGCCTCCGGGCGATTGACCGGGTTCTCGCGGAACTTCGTCGTCACATACTTGTCGTTGGCCGGGTTCCCATCGATGGCGTACGGGTCTTTCGTCGCCGCGGTTTCCTTGTAGCCGACGACCGTGCGGTCGGGGACGCCGCTGCTGTTCGGCTCGAAGCGGATCTGCCAGTAGCAGGTGTTCGCGGTGAAGAAGCCGGCGTTCACCTTCGCCGCTATGGCCGCCTCCCACGCGTCGCGCATCTCGCTCGACCAGTACTCGTCGTGGCCGACCGACAGCACCGCCTTGTGGTTGAGCAGCTCGCTCGGACGCTCGTGCGTGTCGACGTCGCTGAAGTAGCTGACGTCGTATCCCTCCCGCTCCAGGAAGCGCACCATGTTGAAGTCCCAGCGGTAGAGGAAGATGCCGGCGCCGCTGCCGTCCGCGTTCGGCCGGTCGAGGGAGATCTTCTTCGCCGCCACGCCGTCCGTGCTGTTGAAGCCGTAGAGCGACTTGCCGCCCCACTCGTTGTACGCCTGCGAGGTGGTGACGGCGTACTGGTAGTAGTAATTCGAGGGGCGCCCGTCCTCGCGGACGATGAAGAGGATGAACTTGTTCAGCCTCAGGTTCACGGCGGTCAACTTCACCAGGTAGAAGCCGCTCACCCAGTCGTTCGGGATGGTGATGGTGTAGGGATCGGTCCAGTGGCACTCGACGATGCCGGTGTCGGGCGCGGGCGCCGGGATGACCTGACGGAAGCCGGCGCGGGTGATGGTGGGCAGCATCCGCCGGCCGCCCTTGCCGCCGTACCACCCCATGCGGAAGACGTCCATGGTGTAGATGGAGTCGATGGTGCTGACGTAGAAGTTGATCGATTGGCCACGATTGACGCTGATGGCCGAGGCGTAGCCTTCGATCTCGCCACTGTCGTGCTCGTCATAGAGCTTCCACTCCTCCGTGCCCGGCTTGGCGTTCTCGATCTGGATGGGGTTCGACGCGCGCACCTCTCCGGCGTATGCGGCGAGCAGCAGAACCGCGGCCCACGTCGCGAGTGTCTTCATTCAAGGGTCTCCGGGAACTTGCTGACTGCTGATGAGAAGCGCTACCGCAAGCTTCCTTTTTCAGCAGTTATGCCAAGTTGCCGGCACGGCCGGCGGCGCTGGTTGGCCAAGCCTCGGCGGCACTTTTGCGCCCGAAGCTGGTCTGCCGGTGCAGTCTAGAGCGCGCTCATCAGCAGCGCGTATTCGCCCTCGTGTGGGACGAGATCGGCTTGCGCGGCGAGCCGCTCGATGGGCAGGAGCATCACGGCGTCGACCTCTCCCTCCTGCAGGGTGAGCGCGAGCGGATCGACGTCTTGCTCGAGGAGGAAGATGTCGTGCAGCTCGTTGTCGAGGTAGGCGCCATCGTTGAGCACGGCGGACTGCCGAAGCGTGCCGATGCGCCGCAGCGCGCTCGGATCCACCTCCAGCCCGATCTCCTCCCGCGCCTCCCGCACCGCCGCCTCTTCGGCTGTCTCCCCGGCGGAGAGATGGCCGGCCACGGAGACGTCCCACAGCCCGGGCCAGTTCTCCTTGTCGCGGGAGCGGCGCTGGAGCAGGACGCGGCGGTCGGGGGTGACGATCCAGAGGTGCGCGGCGCGGTGCCAGTCGCCGTCGCGGTGGGCATCCGGCTTCGGCTTCGTCGCCCCGGTCCTGGCGCCGTTCGCGTTCAGGACGTCGATCTGCTCGATCATCGCGGGGCCAGCTCCGCGAGGAGCTTGCGGCCGATGGCGGGCAGCAGCGTGACGTCGTCCGCCGTCCCGCGGGTGAAGATCACGACGATCATCTTCTTGCCGCCCGGCAGCTCGACGTACGCCGCGTCGTGGCGCACTTCGCTCGTCCATCCCGCCTTCGACCAGAGCAGCGACCCCTCCGGCAGCGCCTCGCCGAAGAACTCCTTCACCTGGTTCTCCTCTTTGCGCTGCGGAGCGAGCGGGCGCGCGAGCAGGTCCATCATCTTCTGGCTCAGCTCGGGCGAGAGGGCGCGGCGGCGCTCGATCCAGAGCATGAGCGAGGCGACGGAGTTGGCCGACATCCGGTTGCGGTTCTCCCGCTTCGGACCGAGGAGCTGGAGGTCGCGGCCGAACGGGCCGAAGCTCCAGGCCTTGGCCATCGCGCTGATGTCGTAGCCGAGCCGGGCGAAGTCCTTGTTCGTGATGCGCCGCTTCTCCATGAACTTGTTCAGCGCGCGGCCCTCGAGGTCGTTGCCGCTGCAGGTGTCGGTGATGACGTCGATGAGGAACGCCGTGGCGTCGTTGTCCGAGACGGAGATCATCTCCTTGAGTGCCCGGTCGATCTCCGGCGTGATCTTCACGCGCTTGTAGGTCTCCACCATGTAGAAAAGCTTGACCACGGAGGCCGGATAGAAGTTGGCGTCGCCGTGGTAATCCCCCCGCCCGACCGTGCTCGGGTTGGTGACGTCGACGACGCTGATGGCCAGGTTGTCCGCCGTCAGCTTCGGAAAGTCCTTCAGCACGTCCTCCGCGACGTGCCGCAGTTTCGTCTCGATGGCCGGGTCGACCGGGACGTCTTTGTACTCACGGAAGTCGGCCCGGGCGAGGGTCGTCACGAACAGGCAAGCGACGAAAACGGCAAGCGAACGCATGCGCGTCATTGTATGGGAGCTTCCGAGGTAAGATTTTTTCGTGATGGAAGACGAAGTCGCAGCGAGGACGGTGCCCCCCTATCTGGAGGAGATCTATCGCCGCATGGCCGAGCGCTCTGAAAAGTTCAGGCGCGAATGCGAGGCAATCAAGGAGTCATGGCGACGACGGGAAGAGGAACAGAAGATCAGAGATGCCGCTGACAAAGCGCGCAGGGAATACGAACGGGCCAAGCTGTTTGACCTGATCAAGGCCGGGCACGACAAGCGCGCGCTTCGGCGCTACCGCCGGAAATACTCGCGGTGATCCTGTCCCGCCCACTCCGAGGTAGGATTTTCTCGCGATGAACGACGACGAACTGAGACGGCTGCTGAAGGAGAGCGCCGAGGAGACACGGCGACACGTCGAGGTCACGGTGGGAAGCCTCGAGCGCAGGATGGACGCGCGCTTCGAGAGGGTCGACGGCCGCCTCGACGGGATGGATGCGCGCTTCGACGCGATGGACGCGCGCTTCGATGGCATCGACGCCCGCTTCGACGGCATCGACGGCCGCTTCGAGGGCGTCGACGGTCGCTTCGACCGGACCGACGCCAGCATCGCGCAGCGCTTCATCGAGCTGCACCGTCACATGGACGTGATTGCCGAGGACATCGTGGACAAGCTCGAGTTCGGCCGGGAGTTGCTGCTGATGGTGGACGAGAAGCTCGATCGCAACGTTGCGGAAATTAAACAGGAGATGCACAAAGGCTTCGCCGATGCGAACGACGCGATCCACTTCTCACGCCATCAACACGACCAGCCCTAACCCCTCCCCCGCCACTCCCGCACCCGCGCCGCCACCTTCTCCGGCGTGAAGCCGAGGTGTTCGGCGATCTGCTCGTACGGCGCTGAGGCGCCGAAGCGGTCGATGCCGATGACCAGCGCGTCGTGGCTGACGTACTTGTACCAGCCGTCGGAGCGGCCCGCCTCGATGGCTACGATCTTCGACGGGTCGCCGAGGACCGATCGGCGGTACGCCTCGTCCTGCTTGTCGAAGAGGTCGAGGCATGGCGCGGAGACGACGCGCGCCTGCACGCCGTTCCCCCGCAGCAGCTCCGCCGTCTTCACCGCCAGCGGCACCTCGGAGCCGGTCGCGATCAGCGTGATGTCGCCCGCGGCGTAGCCATCGAGCACGTACGCGCCGCGCCAGACGTCATGCGGGTCGAAGGACGGGCCGTGCGGCAGCGGGTCGAGCTTCTGCCGCGTCAGGGCCATGAGCGTCGGCCCCTCCGCCTTCCCCACCGCCCAGGCCCAGGCCATCGCCACCTCCGGGCCGTCCGCGGGGCGGAAGAACGTCATGTTCGGGATGAGGCGCAGCGCCCAGTCGTGCTCGATCGGCTGGTGCGTCGGACCGTCCTCGCCGAGGAAGACCGAGTCGTGCGTGTACACGAAGATCGACGGGATGTTCATCAGCGCGGCGAGGCGTACCGAGGGGCGCATGTAGTCGGAGAAGATGAGGAACGTGGCGCCGTACGCACGCCACGAGCCGTAGAGGGTCATGCCGTTGATCATCGCCCCCATGGCGTGCTCGCGGATGCCGAAGTGGAGGTTCCGGCCCTTGAACACCTCGAATTTGGGCGGATGACCGGGATCGTCCTTCGAACGCTCGATGCTCCCCGCGTCCGTGATCAGCGTATTGGTGGACGGCGCGAGGTCCGCCGAGCCGCCGACGACGAACGGCGCGATCGCGGCCAGCTTCTGGATCACCTGCCCGGACAGCGCGCGTGTGGCGAGGGCTTTGTCCGACTTCGCCGCCTCGACGAGCTGCGCCTCGAAGCCGTCAGGCAGCGAGTGGCTCCAGTAGCGGTCCCAATCGGCCGCCAGCTCCGGGTTCCGCGTCCGCCACTCGGCGAGGCCCTTCTCCCATTTCTTCCGCTCCCGCGCGAGCTTCTTCGTCTTGCGCTGGAACTCCGCGCGGCACTCGTCCGGGACGAGGAACGTCGGCTCCGCGGGCCAGCCGAGCGCCGCCTTCGTCGCCTTCACCTCGTCCTCGCCCAGCGGCTCGCCATGCGCGCGCGCGGTGCCGTGGTACTTCGGGCTGCCCCAGCCGATGATCGTCCGGGCGATGATCAGCGTTGGCCGGTCCGCCACCTTCTGCGCCTTTTTGATCGCCTTGCGGATCGCGTCGCGGTCATGCCCGTCGATCTTCAGCACGTGCCATCCGACCGCCTCGAAGCGCTTCTTCACATCCTCGGAGAACGCCAGGCGCGTCTCCCCTTCGATGGAGATGTGGTTGTCGTCGTAGAAGTAGATGAGATTCCCCAGGCCGAGGTGGCCGGCCAGCGACGCGGCCTCGGAGCTGATGCCTTCCATCAGGTCACCGTCCGAGCAGATCACGTAGACGTAGTGGTCGACCGGCTTGAAAGCATCATCGCCATCGAAGCGGGCGGCCATCATCTTCGCCGCGAGCCCCATTCCGACGCCGTTGGCGAAGCCCTGTCCGAGCGGGCCGGTCGTCACCTCGATGCCCGCCGCGTGGCCATACTCCGGATGGCCGGCCGTCCGCGAGCCCCATTGCCGGAAGCGTTTCAGCTCCTCCATCGTCATCTCCGGATAGCCGGTGAGGTGGAGCAGCGAGTAGAGGAGCATCGAGGCGTGGCCGGCGCTGAGGACGAATCGGTCGCGGCTCTTCCAATGCGGGTCGAGCGGATCGTGGCGGAGAAACTCCGTCCAGAGGACAAAGGCCATGTCGGCCATCCCCATCGGCGTGCCGGGATGTCCCGATTTCGCTTTCTCCACGGCATCGACGGCCAGGAAGCGGATGGTGTTGACGCAGAGCTCCTCGAGCTTGTCCTTTCCTCCGAGCTTCGGCTCGTTGCTCTCCTCGGCGACTTCGATGGCGGTGGCGGCGCTGGTATCGGGCATGGGTCCTCCTCGCGAGGCGACGGATTATACTTTCGGGATACCGAAGCAACCGGGGTGTGTGCGGGGAGGGATTTCATGGCAGCGGACGAGAGCGTCACGGTCAAGGGCTCGCCTGTACGCAGCCTGCAGAAGTTCATCGAGGCCAACCTGACGCCGGAGCAGCGCGAGGCGGTCTTCCGCGGCCTGCCGCCCGAGTACGCCGCGCGCTTCCGCACCCCCATCCTGGCCACCGAGACCGTGCCGGTGCACATGCTCAACCGGATCACCGAGGAGGCGGCGAACGCCCGCGGCGAAGCGGTCGACGTCTTCGCCCGCCGCGCCGGACGGGAGGCCGCCGGCGATGCGGTGAAGGGCATCTATCGCTACTTCGCCCTCGTGCTCACACCTCCCGCGCTGCTGTCGAAGGCGTCACAGATGTGGTCCACGCTCTACAACCGCGGGCGGATGGAAGTGCTGGACCAGACGGAGAGGAGCGCGCATATCCGCGTTGCGGACTTCCCCTCCGAGGTGGCGGGCTGCTCGCGCATCACGGGCTGGATCGAACGGATGGCCGAGCTGACCGGGGTCAAGAACGTGACGGTGCAGCAGACGCAGTGCTTCGCGAACGGAGCGCCGTGCTGCGAGTGGGTCGTGCGCTGGGGTTGATGCGCCATGTCATCCTGAGCGAAGCGAAGGATCTCTCCGCGCTTGCCAGGAGATCCTTCGCCGTCTTGGCGGCTCAGGATGACGGCTTCTTTCCCTCCGGCGGCTTGTGCTCCAGCGCGAGCCGGATCCGCTTCGACGGCGCGGGATGCGAGTAGCGCCAGAACTCGATGAACGCCGGCGGGTCGGGATTGATCTTCGCATCCTCCGCGAACTTGACCATCGAGCTGGCGCTGGCCTCGTTCAGGCCGGTGACGTCGAGGCCGTAGAGATCCGCCTGATGCTCCTGATAGCGGGAGAACGCGCTGTTGATGGGCGTCAGGATGAAGAGGATCAGAGAGATGACGACCAACAGCCAGGGGAACGACGCGGCATCGCCGCGCTCGATGCCGCCCCACCTGGCGCCCCATCGGCGCAGCCCGCGCTCGTACATCTGCTGCCCGAGGTAAGTGACGATCATCGAGATGAAGATGCTGAAGGCCAGCCCCTTCCAGATGTGGTTCAGGACGTAGTGCCCCATCTCGTGGCCCATGGTGGAGACGATCTCGTCGTCGTCCATTTTCGCCAGCAGCGTGTCGTACAGGACGATGCGCTTCGTCGGCCCGATGCCGGTCACGTACGCGTTCATGGTGGTGGTCTGCTTCGAGGCGTTCACCTCGAACACCTCGGCGTTCGGGATGCCGGCGTGCGTTGCCTCGGCGAGCAGCCGCGAGCGCAGCGGCTCGCGCTTGAACGGCTCGAACTTGTTGAAAAGCGGGTCGATGATGAGCGGGAAGATGATCACGCCGATGATGGAGAGGGGGATGGAGCCGAGCCAGACGGCGATCCACCATTGCTTGAAGCGGCGGATGGCCCAGAGCGCCAGCGGCACGAGCAGGAGAGTGAAGATCAGGCCGACCATCAGCGACTTCAGTTGGTCCCCCATCCACGAGCCGAACGTCTGATGGGTGAGGCCGAACTCGAGCGGAACGGTCCGGCCGCGGTAGTAGTCGAGCGGGAAGCCGATGACCCAGGTGAGCAGCGTGAAGAGGACGAGCCAGAGCAACGTCTGGGGGTAGCGCCTGTTCGTGACGCGCGCCGCGACGTTGCGCATCTTCGCCGAGAGGCCGGTCATCAGGATGACGAGCATCAGGAGGATGCCGAACGCGGCGTCGACGAAGTAGAGGATGTCCAGGATGCGGCTGTGCCGGATCATCTCCGGCGTGACGTGCACCACGTAGCGGTATTGCTGGTCGGCCATGGAGATAGAATCGCAGGCCGTGAAGGGGGACGCAATGGACTTCGACAAAGGCCCGGTGGTTTCGCTGCTCAATCGCATCCTGGAGATGGAGCTCGCCGGCGCGGTGCGCTACACGCATTACTCACTCATGATCTTCGGCTACAACCGCATTCCGATCGTATCGTGGCTGCGCGAGCAGGCCGCGGAGTCGATGACCCACGCCCAGCAGGCGGGCGAGATGATCACGTCCTTGGGCGAGCACCCCTCCCTCGGCATCGGCCCTCTGCTGGAGACGCACAAGCACGACGTGGGCGACATCCTGCGCGAGGCCCTCGACAACGAGCGCGCCGGCCTCCAGCTCTACCGCGACCTGCTCAAGGAAGTGGAAGGGAAGTCGATCTGGCTGGAGGAGTACGCCCGGCAGATGGTCTACGCCGAGGAGCAGCACGCCACCGAAGTGGACAAGATGCTGCGCAAGCCGGGGGACATCAAGAGCGTGATGAAGGATTGAGGCGGAAGTGCGCGGACGGATCTTCTTCGCTCTTCTCATCGCATGTGTGCCGCTGTGCGCGGACGAAGTGCCGCAGGCCGTCAAGGCACTCGCGCATCTGAAACCGAAGGCCGCCGCCGGTCCGGTCTCATGGACGGCGGGCCCGTATCAATACGACGGCGCCGGCAACATCACGGCCATCGGAAGCGAGGCCTTCGTTTACGACAAGATCGGCCGGCTGAAAACCGCCACGGTCCGCGGGCCCGACCTGTCCGCTCTCCAGACCCAAACGTTCATCCACGACGAATACGGCAACCTGACCGCGACGTCGAAGCTCGGCCAAACGGTCCTATTGCCCGCCGACAGCTCGACGAATCGCGCGTCATACGCCGGTTACGACGCGGCCGGCAACGTGGTCACCTCCGGCACGATCCACTACGACTATGACGCCGCCGGCATGCTGAGCACGATCCGCCTCGGATCGACCGAGCAGCCGCGGATCATCTACGCCTACACCGCCGATGACGAGCGCCTCTTCGCCTTCGACGTTTCGACCGGCATCACGCACTGGACGGTGCGCGGCCTCGACGACAAGGTCTTGCGCGACTTCCGGCAGCAAGGCACCGACTGGTCCGTGGAGCGCGACTACATCTATCGCGACGGCCTGCTCCTCGCGGCGCTGAAACAGAATGGCGCCGTCGAACACTACACCCTCGACCACCTCGGCACTCCGCGGCTCATCACGGACGAAACAGGCCACAGGATCGGCAACCACGTCTACTGGCCGTTCGGCGAGGAGTGGAGCCCCGGCACCGCGCAGGAAGGCTCGCCGCTCAGGTTCGCCGGCCACGAGCGCGACGCCGACCCGTCGAACGGCGCAGCGGGCCTCGACTACATGCATGCCCGCTACTACGGATCGACGTGGGGCCGCTTCCTCTCCGCCGACCCGTCCGGGCAGAGCGCGAAGCCGGGCCTTCCGCAGTCCTGGAACCGTTACTCGTACGCCGCAAACAATCCGCTGAAGTTCGTCGATCCGGACGGCCGGGAGCTGCGCGTCGCCTCGGATCAGGCCAGGACGCTCGAGAGCCTACGCCTCGGGCTCCCGCCCGCCCTGCGGCCGGCGATCGGCAGTGGAACGAATACGAAGGGACAGTCGATCATCACCGTCGACAACTCGACGCGAACGACCGATCCGATCTTCAAGAATCTGCAGAGGGTGATCAATAGCCAAGGGGTGGTGGAGATCGTTCCGACGGGCCGTACCGAGCCGATTCCATACGACTTGCGCGACGGAAGTCATAGGAGCACCACGTTCGCGCGCATCCCATACCCCGCCGTAACGCTGCCAAGCCGCGGCACCGAGAACGATCAGCTGTTTTCCGCACGACCGGGTGTCACGGAGGTTCGCATCAACAGCGCGCAGACTGCATATGACCAGGCTCCGCAGCTCGCCGCCGAGATTGGTACGCACGCGTTACCGGCGCTGACAGGAAAAGGGGCGTCGATCCCGGACCAGGCGGAGCACACGGCGCGCGAAATGCCTCTGCAGAACGAGGCTCGGTCAAACAGGGATTTGCCGCCTTGATCGCTTGCCTTCTCTCCCTCCTGTTGAGGGCAACGCCCGTCGCGACGGAGCAAAAGCCGGCGATCCTGACCTGCCGCCCCGACAAAGTAGCCTTCCAGCAGAAGGTCGGCGTCCAGTGCGTCCTCACGAATCTGCTCGATGAACCGCTATTGGTGATGCTCCGGCCACCGGTGGCAGAAGGACCGACGGAGCCGGGGCGGTACTACTTTTATGGCCATATTTTCTGGCACCGGTACGAGAACGTCTTTCAATACGATCGGACATTCATGGGCTCACTGGACAAGCCGATTCTGGGAAAACCGGTCGTCCACCTCACGTCGGAGGTCATCCAGGACTTGCGTCAACTGCCGGCGAAGGGATGCATCCAATTCGCGGTGCGCTGGAATGTGCCGTCCTCGTTACCTCGGCGCACGGAAAGATGGCATGCCCGCGTCAAGGTAATCGCGATCAGCGCTTCCCGATTCGCAAGCGTCGTGCGGAAGACATCGCCCGATTGCCAACTCATGGCGAGCACTTTCAAAAAGCGCGTCGACGGGCGACCGATCGAGCTAGATGTGCACTACCGCGTCGCCACCGACCCCTCGTACAACGAGGACCGTTGCCACGACGTCATCTCCGAGGCGTTCGAGCACATCCCCTCCCCGCCCTTCCGCTTCACCACTACGCCCGCAGCGCCTCCACCGGCTGCAGGCGCGACGCGGCCATAGAGGGGTACAGGCCCGCCACGAGGCCGATGGAGATGGCGAAGCCGCTGGCCACGCTCAGGCCGAACATCGACACCGGGAGGCCGGCCGGGAAGAAGCCGGAGATCACCTTGACCAGGCCGATGCCGCCCCCGAGGCCGATGCCGGCGCCGACCACCGACAGGGTGATCGACTCGATCAGGAACTGGAGGAAGATCTCCGCGTCGGTGGCGCCCATCGACTTGCGCAGGCCGATCTCGAAGAGGCGCTCGCCGATGGAGATCTTGAGCACGGAGAAGATGCCGACGCCGCCGATGACCAGCGAGATGGCGGCGATGGAGAAGAAGATGATCCGCCAGTTGCGCAGGATCTGCACGATGTTCCCGCGCTCCTTGAGGATCTCCTTGCCGACGTTCTCCACATGCACGTCGTGGATCCCATTGTGCGCGCGGGCGTACGTCCGCGACGCCTCGTCCTCGGCCTCGATCGACTTCTCCGGCTCCACGGCCTTGGCCAGGACGTACGAGATGGCATTCGTCCGGCCGAACATGTCCCGGTAGATGGAGAAGGGGATGTAGGCGCCGCCGGTCTCCTTGCGCATGTCGTCGTCGTTGACGAACTTCATGTTGAACTCGGTGCCGACGCCGACCACGGTCAGGCGCCGCCCACCGAGGTTGATCTGCTGGCCGATGGCGTCATCGCCGCCGAAGAGCTGCTCCTTCAGCTTGAACCCGAGGACGCAGACGGGGGCCACGCCCTGGTAGTCGCGCTCGGAGATGAAGCGGCCAGCGATCGTCTTGCGCCCCTTGATGGTGGCGAAGGCGGGCGTGACGCCGTAGACGTCGATGCGCCGCGTGACCGTGCCGGCGGTGACGACCGCGCGCGTCTCCCCCACCGGCGACATGGCGGTGATCAGCTCGCTCCCCTCGAACCATTTGGCATCCTCGAGGCGGATGCCGCGGGAGAGGTGCTGTTTGGCCCGCTCCATCCGGTCGGGCGGCGTCTTGCGGGCCATGACCAGCACGCCGTCGAGGCCGAGGTCGTCGATGCCCTGCCACACCGCGGCGGAAACGCCGTCCAGGACGGACATCACCACCACGATGGCCAGCGTGCCGAGCATCACGCCGAGAAGCGTGAAGAAGGAGCGCAGCGGATGGGCCCTCACTTCCTCGAAACTGGTGCGGATGGATTCGGTCACTTGCATGGCTGATCACTCCGTCCGCAGGGCTTCGATGGGGTTGAGGCGCGAGGCGCGGATGGCCGGGTACATGCCGAAGAGCAGGCCCGTGCCGGCGGCGAAAACGAGCGCATAGACGCAGGTCATGAAGGTGATGACCGGCGGCGTGCGCAGGAGCATGCCGATGCCGGTGGTGAAGCCCTTGCCGGCGATCAGGCCGAGGAGGCCGCCGAAGAGCGAGACGAGGATCGACTCGCTGAGAAACTGGAAGAAGATCTGGGCCGGCGAGGCGCCCACGGCCTTGCGCGTGCCGACTTCGCGCACCCGCTCGTTGAAGGAGGCGAGCTGGATGTTCATCACCACGATGCCGCCGACGACGAGGGAGATGATCCCGCAGACCATGAAGAGCGTGTCGTACATCTTGTTCTGCTGCTCGTTGCGGCGGAGGTTGGCCACGCGGGAGAAGACCTCGAAGTCGCCCACGCCGTGCTCGCGCTGCAGCACCGCCTTGATCTCGTCCACCGCCTCGCCGTCCTTCTTGATGTCGCGCATCCGGGCGTGCATGAAGCTGATCTTCCCCTGCTCCAGCGGCTCGCCTTTGCGGGTGACGAGCGTCGTGAGCGGGATGTAGATCTGGCGGTTCATCCAGCGCATGACGTTGCGCTTCTTGTCGAACGAAAAGTACTTCTCCTCCATCACGCCGACGACCTGGTAACCGCTGCCGTTCATCGAGACGGTCTTGCCGATCGGGTTGTCGGAGCCGAAGAACTCGCGGGCCCGCTCGGAGCCGAGGACGACCACGCGCGCCGCGGAGGAGACGTCGTTGTCGGTGATGAAGCGGCCGCTGCCGGCGTGGAAGTCGTTCATCGGCGAGTAGGCCGGCAGGACGCCCATCACCGAGCGCGGCTTCTCGATGGAGCGGTAGCGGATGGTCATCTCCTGCTGCGAGACCGGCGAGACGAGGTCGATGTTCTTCGTGTCGCGGCGGAGTGCGACGACGTCGCTGTAGACGAGGCCCTTGGAGGCGAGGGCCTTGGCGCTGAGCGTCACCTTGCCGGTCGGCTTGTCGCCGATCCAGATCTTCTGGATGCCGCCCGAGACGCGGTAGTACTCCATCGAGGCGGACTTGCCGGCCACCGAGAGGGAGAACGTCGCCACGATGGAGCCCGCGCCGAGGATGATGCCGACGAGCTGCAGCAGGGTGCGCCCGAAGTGGTCGCGGATGTCGCGGATCCCGTCGATGATCGACTCGAGGATGATCATGAGCTAGTCGTCCAGCGTGTCGCCGGCCACGACCTGTCCGTCGACGATCTTGATGCGGCGGTGGGTGCGGGCGGCGATGTTCGGGTCGTGGGTGACGAGGATGATGGTCTGGCCGCTCGTGGCCAGGTCCTCGAAGATGCGGATGATGTCCGAGCCGGTCTTGGTGTCGAGGTTGCCGGTCGGCTCGTCGGCCAGGATGAGCGACGGCTCGTTGACCAGCGCGCGGGCGATCGCGACGCGCTGCCGCTGGCCGCCGGAGAGCTCGTTCGGGCGGTGCTTGGCCCGGTTCTCCAGGCCCACTTTCTTCAGCGCATCCATGGCCCTCTGCAGGCGCTCGTCGCGCCCGAGGCCGGCGTAGAGCAGCGGCAGCTCGACGTTCTTCCAGATGGTCGCCCTCGGCAGGAGGTTGAAGGTCTGGAAGACGAAGCCGAGCTTCCGGTTGCGGATGCGGGCCAGCTCGCGGGAGGAGAGCGCGGCGACGTCCTCGCCGTCGAGCCAGTAGCGCCCGGTGCTCGGCGAGTCGAGGCACCCCAGGATGTGCATGAGCGTCGACTTGCCGGAGCCGGAGGGCCCGATGATGGCCGCGAACTCGCCGGCCGCGATCTGCAGGTCGATCCCGCGAAGCGCCTGCACGGCGTTCTCACCCGAGTCGTAGGTCTTGGTGATTTCCTCGAGCTGGATGAGGGACTTGGCTTCCTCGGGCTCTTGGACTGCGAGTTTCAGGACTGCGCTCATAAGGTCGTTCCCCGTTGTGCGTCGCAGTTGTTGGTTGTTAGTTGTTGGTTGTTGGTTGTTAGTAGAGTGTCCGGCCGGGTTGCCTACCAACAACTAACAACCAACAACCAACAACTCGCTCCGCGCTAGTCGTCGTTATCGTCCTTCTTGTCCGCCGGCAGCGTCGGGTCCTCGAGGGCCAGCTCTTCGCCCGCCTTCAGTCCGCTGACGATCTGGACGCGGGAGTTGTCGGCCAGGCCGGTGACGACGGTGCGCTTCTCGAAGAACTGCTTCCAGGCGTCTTCCTTCTTCGCGTCGTCCTTCTTCTTCGCCGGCACGGCTTTCGGGTCCCACGGCTTCTTGACGAACACGAGCTCCGCGCCGTCGCGCTGGAACACGGACTCGATGGGGACGGTCAACACCTTGTCCTTCCGCTCGCCGACGACCTCGATGTTCGCCGTCATGCCCGAGCGGAGCTCGCGGCCCTGCGCGTCGAGGCGGATCTCCACGTCGAAGACGCGGACCTTGTCGTCGATGCGCACGGCCGGGGCGATGCGGGCGATGCGGCCGGCGAAGGAGACCTTCGAATAGGCGTCGAGCGTCACCTTGACCGGCATGTCGACGTGGATCTTGCCGATGTCCACCTCGTTGACGCCGGCCTTGACGATCATCGAGGAGACGTCAGCAACGGTGAAGAGGACCGTGCCGGCGTTGAACGACGAGACGCCGGAGGTGATCGACTCGCCGATCTCGACGTTCTTGGTCAGGACGATGCCGCTCATGGGCGCCGTGACGTTCGAGCCCTGGAAGTTGGCCGCCGACTGGCTGATGGGGATGCCGCTCTTCTCCACCAGACCGTACTTTTCATGGGCCTTGTCCAGCTCCTGCTTCGCCGCGAGGTACTCGGTCTCGCTGTCGCGGTTCTGCTTGGTGGCTAGGAGGCCCTGGAGGAAGAGGCTGTGGTCCGCGTCGAAGTTCTTCTTCGCCTGCTCGTAGCGGATCTGCGCCGCGCTGAGGTCGTTCTTCGTCTCCGCCAGCGACTGCGCCTGGTTCAGGTCCGGCTCGACGCGGGCCAACACGTCGCCGCGCTTCACGAAGTCGCCGTCGCGGTGGAGGATCTCCGTCACTTTGCCGGAGACGGCCGACTTGACGTCGACCTTCACTTCCGGCTGCACGGTCCCCACTTCCGTGACCTTGACCTGGATGTCGGAGACTTCCGCCTTGCCGACCTTGACCGGCAGCTTCGGCTCTTCCTTCTTGCTGCCCCTGGCCTTCATCGCGCCGAGCGCCACGATGATGGCCACGGCGATGACGGTGAAGATCGCGACTTTCCGCTTCCGCTTCGTGCTCATGACTTTCCCCCGAATTCGTTGCTGCTGTATTCGAAGGAAAGAACGTTTGGTTGCAGCGGAAGGTTAATAGTTCACAACGAGGCGAGCTGCTCTTTCGGGTAATTCCGCGCATCGACCTTCGGGTGGGCCTGGGCGATCGCGCCGTTCTCGTCGATGACGTAGGCGATGCGCCGCGCGTATTCGTCCTTCGCGCTGTCGCACGCTCCGTACGCGAGGCCGATCTTCCGATCCGTATCCCCGATCAGCGGGAAAGGAAAGTCGAACTTGGTGGCGAAGCGCTCGTTCTCCTCCCGCGTGTCGAAGCTGACGCCGATCACCTGCGCGTTCTTCTTCTCGTACTCGCCGATGAGGTCCCGGAACCCGGAACCCTCGATGGTTCAGCCGGGGGTGTCGGCCTTCGGATAGAACCAGAGAACGACCCGCTTGCCGCGCAGGTCGCGCAGCCTCACGGGATTGCCCCGGTGGTCCACGGCATCAAAGTCAGGCGCCGGATCTCCCGGTTTCAACATGCTCGGCCTCCTCAACGCCAGCTTGGCCACGTACCGCAGTTTCCCGCTCAGCGACACCGCCCGCTATTGTAGTGCCCCGTGCTCCCCTCGCCGCTGGTCATCGAAGCCGCCTCCCTCCTCCCGCCCGGCCACGCCCTCGACGTCGCCTGCGGCTCCGGCCGCCACACGCTCTACCTCCGCTCCTTGGGATGGACCGTAGTGCCGGTCGACCGCGCGAC
>DATEOX010000426.1:0-4312 GCA_035273585.1 Thermoanaerobaculia bacterium | reverse complement strand
CTGGCGCGCGGGCCGGACGGGCGGCTCGGCGTGCGCTCAGGCGGAGGAGGGCGGCCGCTCTCCGTGACCGTGAACGTCTCGACGCCCGATGCCGAAAGCTTCCGCCGTTCCGAGGCGCAGGTCTCCGCAGCCCTCGCCCGGGCCGTCTCGCGCGGTCAGCGCGGGATGTAGTCCGACGCTCAGCCGCCCGCGCCGTCGAGCATCGCCATGATCTCGTCCTTGATCTTCAGGCGGCGGCGTTTGAGCTCCTCCTCGACCTCCTCAGGCTTGGGTTCGACCCGCGTCTCGACCCGGTGGATGGTGCGGTTCAGCTCATCGTACTCGTCATAGAGCCGCGAGAAATGATTGTTGCTCGTCTTGAGCTGATGAATCCGCTCGCGCTTGTCGGGGAAGTCGTCCGCGAGGTCGTTGGGAGCATTGCTCATCGCCTGCTGGCTCCTTGCTGAAGGGCGTTTCCCAACGTCAACGCCACCCCGGCTTTTTTCGTTTCATCTTTCCAAAGGACCGACCATGGCCTCCGATTTCCACGAGGTCCGCTTCCCGCTCGATGTCGGCCTCGGCAGCCGGGGCGGGCCGGTGCGGCGGACCGATATCGTCACGCTCGCCTCCGGCCGCGAGCACCGCAACAGCCGCTGGGCCGGGTCCCGGCGCCGCTACGACGCGGGCTTGGGCGTCAGGACCGTCGATGCGTTGCAGATGGTGATCGCCTTCTTCGAGGAGCGGCGCGGCCGGCTCTACGGCTTCCGATTCCGCGACCGGACCGACTGGCGCTCGGGCCCGCCCTCGAAGGAGCCGAGGCCGCTCGACCAGCGCATCGGCACCGGCGACGGGCAAAGCGCGAGCTTCCCGCTGGTGAAGACCTACGGCTCATCCTTCGCGCCCTACAGCCGTCCCATCGTCAAGCCGGTGGGCGGAACGGTCCGTGTGGCGGTCGACGGGATCGAGCGGAGCGTCGGCTCCGGCTTCAACTGCGATCCCGCGACGGGGCTCGTGACCTTCACGGCTGCACCGCCTGCCGGTGCCGTCATCACGGCGGGCTTCGCCTTCGACGTGCCGGTGCGCTTCGACACGGACGAGCTCGACATCGACCTCTCCACCTTCGACGCCGGCGGCATCCCGCAGATCCCGCTGATCGAGATCGTTCCTTGAATCCGTTAGCACCGACCTCATTCGCTCATCACGAGCGCAACCAGCCCTCCTCCCCTTGTGGGGAGGAGTTGGAGGCGGGGGTGTGAGCGATAACCTATGCAGGTGTGGCTCCGGCACCCCACCCTTGATCCCTCCCCACGAGGGGGAGGGAATAGAGCGGCATTGTCCCAGATCACAGGCAAGTTTATTTTCATGCGCGCCATTCCCCCAAACCTCGCCGCCCATCTGGTGGACGGGGCGACGAATCTTTGTCATTGCTGGAAGCTGACCCGGCGCGACGGCACCGCCTTCGGCTTCACCGATCACGATCGTGATCTCTCCTTCGCCGGCATCCTCTACGCGGCCGGGACTGGGCTCGAGGCCGCGGAGGCGACGGCCGAACTCGGCTTCACCATCGGCGGCGGCGAGGTGTCCGGCGCGCTCATCTCCGCAGGGCTCACCGAGGACGATATCGCCTCGGGCCTCTACGACGATGCGAGCGTGGAAACCTGGCTCGTCAACTGGAGCAATGTGGAGGAGCGCCTGCTCCTCGATGTCGGCTCCATCGGCGAGATCCGCCGCGCGGATGGCGGCTTCGTCGCCGAGGTGCGGGGGCTCATGCATCGCTTCGACGAGGAGCGTGGACGCCTGTTTCGCGCCACCTGTTCGGCGGATCTCGGCGACGAGCGATGCGGGATCAATCTCGCCTCGACCGTCTATTCCGATACCGGCACCGTCACGTGCACGGACGGGGCGTTGTCCATCGCGGCTTCCGGCATCGGCTTCTCGGACGGATGGTGCACGGCTGGCCGGCTCACCTGGACGGGCGGCGACAATGCCGGCCTTTCGGTCGAGATCAAGGTGCATCGCGCGGCTCAAGGCGCGGACGAGTTCGAGCTCTGGCAGCGCGCGCCTCAGGTCGTCAAGGCCGGCGACACGTTCCGCGTCACCGCCGGGTGCGACAGGACCCATGCGACCTGCCGGGCGAAGTTCAGGAATGCCGTGAACTTCCGCGGCTTCCCGCACATGCCCGGCAACGACTTCATCATCCGCATGCCGCAGCAGGGCGAGCCGGGACTCGATGGCGGGAGTTTTTTTCGGTGACGGGCTGCGTCGAGACGAGGCCTCTCCGTCATCACCGGCCTTGTGCCGGCCATCCCGATCGGAAAAGCACGACGCCTCAAACAATCGGGATCACCGGCACGAGGCCGGTGATGACGTGAGGGGGGCGAGCCCGACCAGACCTCAAGATGCGGGCTTTGTCGTCCGCAAGCGACCTTTGCACATGCCCCAATCTCATCTCATCCTTGCCGAGGCCCGTTCCTGGATCGGCACGCCCTACCGCCATCAGGCGTCGCTCAAGGGAATCGGCTGCGACTGCCTCGGGCTGCTGCGCGGCGTGTGGCGCGGCGTCATGGGCCATGAGCCCGAATTGCCGCCGCCGTATTCGCCCGACTGGGCGGAGGCCGGAGCCGATACCTTGCTCGCCGCCGCGCGCAAGCACCTCGTCGAGATCGCGTGCGACGAGTTCACGGCCGGCGACGTGCTGCTGTTCCGCTGGCGCGCGACCATGCCGGCGAAGCACTGCGCGATCGCAGCCTCGCCCGACACCATGATCCACGCCCATGACGGCGCATCGGTGGCCGAAGTCGCGTTCCATCCCTGGTGGCGTCGCCATCTCGCCCATGCCTTTCGCTTTCCGGACAGGATCTGATGGCCACAATCGTTTTACAAACCGTGGGCGCCGCCGTCGGCGGCATGATCGGCGGCCCTATCGGCGCCATGGCCGGGCGCGCCCTGGGAGGGCTCGCGGGCGCGGCCATCGACAACGCGCTGTTCGGTGGTGACACCACCAAACATGTCGAAGGTCCGCGCCTCAAGGACATCGACGGGCTCACCTCGACGGAGGGCGCGCCGATCCCGCGCGTCTACGGCCGCGCGCGCATCGGCGGCCAGCTCATCTGGGCGACGCGGCTCGAGGAGGTGGCGAACACGAAGACCGACCGCTCCGGCCAGGGCGGCAAGGGCATGGCCGGGCCGAAGACCGTGACCACCACCTATTCCTATTTCACCAATCTCGCGGTGGGGCTGTGCGAGGGACGCATCGCCTTCATCCGCCGCGTCTGGGCCGATGGGCGCGAGATCGATCTCAGCGCCATCACCATGCGCCTGCACCCGGGCAGTGAGACGCAGAGCGCCGATCCGCTGATCGTCGCGAAGGAGGGTGTCCAGAACGCGCCGGCCTATCGCGGGTTGGCCTACGTGGTGTTCGAGCGCCTGCCGCTGGCCGATTTCGGCAACCGCGTGCCGCAATTCTCGTTCGAGGTCGTCCGTCCCGTCGACGGTCTCAACCGCATGATCCGGGCGGTCTGCCTCGTCCCCGGGGCGAGCGAGTTCGGCTACGATACGTTGCCCGTGATGCAGGTGCTCGATCTCGGCAAGACGCGGCCGGAAAACCGGCATCAGATGCACAGCGATGCCGACGTGGCGGCATCCCTCGATGCCCTGCAGGCTCTCTGTCCGAACCTCAAGCGCGTGTCGCTGGTGGTGAGCTGGTTCGGCGACGATCTGCGCGCCGGATCGTGCCTCATCGAACCGCGCGTAGATGTGAAGACCAAGACCAATGACGGCGCCACCTGGTCGGTCGCGGGCCTGACGCGCCAGGATGCGAAGGCGGTGTCCCTCGTCGACGGGGCTCCGGCCTACGGCGGCACGCCGTCCGACGAATCCGTCATCCGCCTGATCCGCAACCTGAAGGCCCGCGGGCTGGAGGTGGTGCTCTATCCGTTCGTGATGATGGATGTGCCCGCCGGCAACGATCTGCCGGACCCCTATGGGGGCACGGGCCAGCCACCCTATCCCTGGCGCGGGCGGATCACGTGCCATCCCGCACCGGGCAGGAGCGGCTCGCCCGACGGAACTGGTGCGGCCGCCACGCAGATCGAGCAATGGTTCGCGCGCTCCGCAGGATTCAACCGCATGGTCCTCCACTATGCGGACTTGGCCGAGCGGGCGGGCGGCGTTCATGGCTTCATCCTCGGGAGCGAGCTCGTCGGCCTCACCCGCGTGCGCTCATCGTCGGGCGTCTATCCCGCCGTCACGAAGCTGAAGGCGCTCGCCGGGCAGGTGAACGCCATCCTTCGCGCGTCCACGAAGATCGCCTATGCGGCGGACTGGACGGAAT
>DATEOX010000425.1:0-5614 GCA_035273585.1 Thermoanaerobaculia bacterium | reverse complement strand
CGAGCGCTTCACCGGCACGCAGATCAAGCCGATGAAGATGCCGACCGCGGCGGATGTCGCCGCGCGCCGGATCACGACGCTGAAGGAGACGCTGCGCAAGGAGCTGAAGGAGGGCGATCTCGATCTGTATGTCGAGGTGGTGACCCAGCTCGCCGAGGAGGGACCGTTCGACATGGCCGATGTGGCGGCGGCGGCCGCGCGGATCGCGAACGTGGCGCGGCCCATCGCGGTGGCCGAGGTGCCGGTCGTCGCCGCGCCCCCTCCCCCGCCCGCCCGGTCCGTCCGCGCTCCCGCCGACCGCGAGGAGAAGGTGCGGCTGTCGATGGCGGTGGGCAAGCGGGATGGCGTCCGGCCGGCGGACATCGTCGGCTCGATCGCGAACGAGGCGGACGTGCCGGGCCGCGACATCGGCCCGATCGACATCCGCGACGACATCACGTACGTGTCGGTGCCGGAGCGCTACCGCGACCAGGTGCTGGAGCGGGTGGGGCGGGCGAAGTTCCGCGGCCGGTCGGTGAACATCAAGGTGGCGGAGGGGGGATACGAGCCGCGCCCGCGGCCGGCGGCGCGCGAGGGGTTCGCGCCGCGGCGGGAGGGGCCGCCCCGATACGAGAAGCGCGAGTACCCGAAGCGCGAGGGGGCGCCGCGATACGAAAAGCGCGAGGGCCCACCCCGCTTCGCCCCCAAACGCGACGACCGTCCGCGGGACGACAAGCGTCCGTTCGGCGCCCGGCCGGGCGGGGAGAGGCCATTCGGCGCTAAAAGCAAACCGTTCGGCGCAAAGGGGAAGCCCTTCGCCGGCGGCAAAGGGAAGCCGTTCGCCGGTCCCAAGGGGAAGCCGAAACCGAAGCGCTAAGTATCCCGACCGACCAGCCGGTAAGCACGCTACACTACCGCCCGCATGAGCACGCCGGCGCCGCAGAACGACCGCGTCCCCTCTTACGCCTGGTACGTCCTGGCCGTCCTCACCTCCGTCTACGTCCTCAACTTCCTCGACCGCACCATCATCTACATCCTCTTTCCGCCCATCAAAAAAGAGCTCGCTCTCACCGATCTCCAGCTCGCGGTCCTCGGTACCACCTCCTTCGTCTTCTTCTACACGCTGCTCGGCATCCCCTTCGGACGTCTCGCCGACCGCTACTCGCGCAAGGTCATCATCGGCGCGGGCCTGGCGACCTGGAGCCTCTTCTCCGGCCTGACCGGCTTCTGCGACAGCTTCTGGACCCTCTTCTTCTGCCGGATGATGGTCGGCGTCGGCGAGGCCACGCTCGGCCCGGCGGCACTCTCCCTCCTCAGCGACTACTTCCCGCCGCGCATCCGGGCCACGGTGCAGTCGATCTACGCCTGCGGCATCCCCATCGGCGGCGGCCTGGCCTTCTTTCTCGGCGGCCTGATCGGCCAGAAATACGGCTGGCGCCCCGCCTTCTGGTTCCTCGGTTTCCCCGGCCTCGCTCTCGCCCTCCTCGTCTTACTCCTGCGCGAGGTCCCGCGCGGCCGCACCGAGACCGCGGCAGCCGCCGCGCCACCGCCCACCGACTGGCGCGGGCTTTTCTCCAAACCGCTGCTCTACCTCTTCATCGGTTACGCGCTGTTCGGCCTTCCGGGCAACAACCTCGGCGTGTGGGGGACGGCTTTCTTCGTCCGCGTGCACAAGCTCAGCCTGCTGACCATCGGCACGGCCGGCCTGCTGATCTCCATCGTGATCGGCGTCCCGTTCACGATCCTCGGTGGCTATTACGCCGACCGCCTCAGCCGCAAGTTCCGAGGGGGGCGGATGGCCTTCACGGCGACGCTGGCCATCGTCTCCGTCCCGCTCTGGCTCGCGCTGCTCTTCGTGAACGACTTCCCGTTGCTCATCGCGGTGAACGTCGTGCTCTACGGCTGCGCCATCATCTGGGTCGGCCCGGCGACGGCGGACATCCACGACCTGGCCGGCCCGCACCTGCGCGGGCTGGCCATCGGCGTCTTCTTCTCGATCGTCAACCTCGTGGCGTACGGCGTCGGCTCGCCGCTCATCGGCAAGCTGAGCGATGCCCTCGGCGTGGCCGCCGATCCGGACCAAATGCGCCTCGCGCTCCTCGTCTGCCCCATCGCCTGTCTCCTCGGCGCGATCGTCCTCTGGATGGGCAGCCGCCTGCGGAGCGCGACACAACGGTGACATCCGCCGGCCGCGGGCCGTAGTACAACCGGACCATGCGCGCGGCGATCCTTCCCCTCCTCCTCTCCATCGCGTTCCCGATCCTCGCGCAGGACTGGTCGCAGTGGGGCCGCGACGCGCGCCATAACGGCAGCACGGAGGCGGCCGGGCAGCGGCTGGACCGCATCGATGCCGAGCACGTCCTCGATCCGTTCTCCGATCAGGAGAAGGCCGCCTCGCACGGCACGCTGCTCGTGCACTACCAGGCGCCGCTCGTCGACGGCGATGACGTCTTCGTGGTGGTGAAGAGCGGCTCGTACACCGGTGCGGCCACACGCGAGACGCAGGTCTGGAACGTGCGCAACCTGCGCTGGATCAACGGCAAGCTCACCACCCGCTGGACGCGCGCCGGCGACTGGAAGCCGGTGCCGGTCGGAACGGGCGGCCCCGCCTTCGAGCAGGTCTACCACTGCCTGCTGACCGCGGACGCGGTGTGGGCGCCGGCCGCCGGCGGCACGATGGAGAAGCTCAGCCGCGAGGACGGCTCGCTCATCGCCCGCTTCAACCCGTTCGGCACGTCGATCGACAACAGCACGGTCGTCGCCGCGCCGCCGACGGCCGACCAGGCGGGCAACATCTATTACACGGCCATCCAGTTCGCTTCGCCCGGTCCGTGGACGAATGATCCGGCCGGCTCGTGGCTGGTGCGCATCGGCGCCGACGGCTCGATCTCGAAGGCGACGTTCACCTCGCTGACGCCTTCTGCCCCGGCGGCGACGGCGCAATGCCTCTCCGCGTTCGCGGCAGACCAGGGCCCGTTCCCGCCCAGCCCGACCGCGGTACCACCGAGCGTGCGCTGCGGCCCGCAGCGGCCGGGCGTCAACGCCGCGCCGGCGGTGGCCGATGACGGCACGATCTACGTCGTGAGCCGCGCGCACGGCACGGACCGCTGGTCGTACCTGGCGGCCGTGAATCCCGACCTCACGCCGAAGTGGGACGCATCGCTCCGCGGCCGCTTCCACGACGGCTGCGACGTCTTCCTCCCGCCCAGCGGCACGACGGGCGGCTGCCGCGCCGGCGCGAACCTCGGGGTCGATCCGGCCGACAACCTCCCCGGCTCCGGCCGCGTGACGGACAACTCGAGCGCCTCGCCGGTCGTGACGCCGGACGGCTCGATCCTCTACGGCGCCTATACGAGCTACAACTTCGGCGAGGGCCACCTGATGAAGTTCGCGTCGGACGGCAGCTACCTGGGCGCGTATCGCTTCGGCTGGGACCTCACCCCGTCGATCTGGTCCCACGGCGACACCTACTCGATCGTGCTCAAGGAGAACCACTACGTGCTCGGCTTCGTCGACCGCTGGACGATCCTGCCGAACGACCCCGAGGCGTACTTCATCACGCAACTGTCGGCGTCGATGGAGGTGGAGTGGAAGTACCGCAGCACGGAGACGCGGAGCTGCGCGCGCGCCGCCGACGGCTCGATGCAATGCGTCGACGATCACCCGAACGGCTTCGAATGGTGCGTCAACGCGCTGGCCGTCGACCGCCGCGGCGTGGTCTACGCGAACAGCGAGGACGGCCACCTCTACGCCATCGAGCAGGGCGGCCAGGCCGTCTCCCGCACCTTCCTCCGCCTCGCCCTCGGCGCCGCCTACACGCCGCTGTCCATCGGCGCCGACGGCCGCGTCTACACGCAGAACGACGGGCGGCTGTTCGTGGTGGGCGGGGGGGTGGCGCGGAGGCGGGCGTTGCGGTAGGAATGGCGGGCGTATAGACCTGTGTCTATACTGATGCCATGGCACGAGCGAAGATCTTCAACAATGGCGGCAGCCAGGCGGTGAGGCTGCCGAAGTCCTGCCGATTTCCCGAAAGCCAGCGCGAGGTGGTCGCGCGCCGCGTCGGGCGGAAAGTCATTCTCGAGCCGGCCGACGAATGGAGCCCTGAGTTCATTCAGGCGCTCGGCTCGCTGTCGGAGGAAATCGAACGGCCGAAGGCACAGCCGATCGCGAAGACGAAAGATCCCTTCGCGTGAGCCGGCTGTTCATGCTCGATACGGACACCGTGAGCTATGCATTACGCGGAGAAGGACGCGTCGCTGCTCGCATCCTGGATCACCGCCCATCCGAGCTGTGCATCAGCTCGATCACTCTCGCCGAGCTCCGGTACGGCGCGCATCGGCGGCAGTCCGTAAAGCTTCACGGCCTCATTGACGCGTTCATTTCCAACATTCCGGCGCTGCCATTCGACGACACCTGTGCCGGTCACTTCGGTGCTTTGGCAGCGGAGCTCGCCGCACGCGGCACGCCGATCGGCAATCTCGATGTGCTCATCGCCGCGCACGCAATCGCCGCCGATGCGACGCTCGTCACGAACAACGTCAAGCACTTTGCACGCGTGCGCGCGCTGAGCGTCGAGAACTGGTTGTAGTGCTCACGCCAAAATCGCCGGTCCCCACGAGTTGTCGATCACCACGAGCCACTGGCCCGACACCTGCCGGCGCAGCACCGTGTTCGCGAACGACCGCCGCTGGAAGTCCGCTCCGGTGAACGTCCACTCCGAGGTGAAGAGGGCGAGGTCGCCGTTCTCGATCACGTTCGTTTTCAACTGCTCCGCTTTGCCGCCGAGGGTGAGGACGAAACGGAAGGTCTCGCGGAGCTGCTCCTTGCCGACGGCCAGGCGTCCGGGCTCGAGGACCACCGTCGCGTCGTCGGCGTAGAACGACAGGACGGCTTCCAGGTCGCCGCGGTTGAAGGCCTCGTCGAGCTGGCGGACAGTATCCAGGGCGCTGCTCATGATCGCCTCTGCGCGAAGAGCCATGGCCAGAGCTCCGGCTCGGCGTACGCGGGGGTCCACGAGTCGTGCCCGACGCCGGCGTACTCCGTGTACTGCACGTCGGCACCTTCCCGGCGCAGCGCCTCGTGCATGCGGCGCGACTCGGTGACGGGGACGATCTGGTCGTCGTCGCCGTGGTAGATGCGGATGGGGAGGTGGCGGAGGGTGCGGGCGGCGAACGCGTAGCGGTCGGGCTGGCGCAGTCCGAGGCCGCCGCACACCACGACCAGTGCGGCGAAGCGGTCGGGATGGGCGAGGGCGAGGTACCACGCGCCGTAGCCGCCCATGGAGAGGCCGGTGAGGTACACGCGGTCCGGATCGCCGTGAAACTCGCGCATCGACGCGTCGAGCGCGGCCATGGCGGCCTCGCCGGGCTCGCCGGCCCAGCTCATGTTCGCCGGCACCTGCGGGAACACCACCACCGCGGGCACCCGCTCCGGCGCCTTGCGGATCGCGTTGCCGAGCCCGGTCGTTGCGGAGCGGATGCCGTCGCTCCCCCGCTCCCCCACCCCGTGCAGGAAGAGGATCGTCGGCCAGCGGCGCGACGGATCGTAATCCGGCGGCACGTAGGCCGTGTACGCGTAACGCGTCCCGTCGACCTCGGCGGGGCGCTGCAGGAAGCCGGTGTCAGCGGATCGCATC
>DATEOX010000424.1:0-8351 GCA_035273585.1 Thermoanaerobaculia bacterium | reverse complement strand
CGAGTCGCGCAGGGTGATGTAGGCGACGGAGTCGGAGAAGCCGATGTCGTCCGGGATGCCGGGCAGCTCGCCGCTCTGCACGATCTCGTTGGCCACCACGTCGATGACGTCGATCGATTTCTCGGTGGGGTTGATGGCCAGCACGAAGCGCTCGCCCGGCGCGGTGCGGACGAGCTTCAGCCCCGGCGCGGCTTTCATCGTGGCCACGATGCCGGCGCGGTCGATGGCGTAGATCGAGCCGCGATCGCTGGCCACGTACGCCGTGGCGCTGCTGCCCGACCAGGCGACCGAGACCGGCGCGGCGATCTCCACCTTCTTCACGACGGCCAGCTTGGCCACATCGACGACGGTGACGGTGCCGGACTCGTACGACGTGGCCACGACGGTCTTGCTGTCGCGGCTCACGATGAGATCGTGCCGCCCGTTGCCGAGCGGAATGGTGGCCGCGACGGAGAGGTCGGCCGGGCGCAAGGCGACGAGCGCCTCGTTGGTCGCGGTCCAGACGTAGCCTTCGTCCGGCTGCAGGACGAGGCGGTGGGGTGGGGCGGGGAGGGTGACGGATTTGGCGATCGTCCAGCCGGCGGTCTCGACGCGCGCGAGCTGCTTCGCCGCCGGAGCGGTGACGAAGATGGAGGTGCGGTCGTCGTCGAGCGCCCAGTCGTCGGCCGGGCCGCCCAGTTCGACCATGGCCAGGAGGCGGGTGCCGCCGAAGCCGAAGAGCGGATCGACGACGGTGAGCGTGGCGTCGTCGTTCATGGAGACGACGCGGAAGGTGTTGAGGTCGACGTCCGGGCGGCCCAGGAACTTGCCGCCGAGGTAGGTGTCGATGCGGTCGCGGCAGGAGGTGGCCTTCGTCCGGCCGGCGTCGAGCCAGACCGCCGGACGCGCGCCGCGCACCGGGGCGCCGGTCGTCTCGTCCTTCAGCTCCACGCGCACCGCGACGTCCTCGCGCTCGCGCAGCGGGCCGGCGGCCTTGGCGCCGCCGACGCGGTCGAACGTCATCGTGACGCCGACGCCGCCCTGCGAGACGTGCCTGACGACCGGGAGGAGGGGGGCCTCGCCGCCGCCCGCATCAGGGCTGGCGGCGGCGAGGAACAGCACGAGGGGCAGGAGTCCGTGCATGCGGAGAGTATGGATCAGGGAGTCGGATTCGGAGTCGAAGTGGGAGCCGGAGCGGGCGGCGCCTGCGGCGGTGCCTGCGGCGGCTCGGGAGCAGGAGGCGCGGTGAGCTGCGCCGGGTTCGGTTTGAACTTGCTGACCAGACCCTGGTCGTCGTCGGCCGTCTCGTCCTCGGCCGCCGCGGCGACCGCGGTCGTGCCGGAGACGATGCCGCTGGTCGGGATGTAGGCGCGGATGACCGTGGAGCCCCACGGCGTGGACGGCGAGCAGCTCGTGCAGACGGAGCGGACGAAGACCGGAGGCGTCAGGCTGGCGGTCGAGGTCCAGAAGCCGGTGACCGGGTCGACGGTAGGCGAGGGCGAGATCGGAGTGCCGGTGGCGGAGGTGCCGGAGAAGATCTCGACCTTGTCGGCCATCCTGCCGTTGGAGGTGTTGGCCGTGACCGTGCCTTGGATGCCGGCCGGGAAGCGGGCGTCGGAGCCCGGCTTCGGGAAGTAGTTGACCGTGACGATGTCCTTGCCCGGATCGCCGACGCGGAGCAGGCCCCACAGGCCGTTGAGGAAGTCGGTCTGGATGAAGGTGCGGAACATGTAGTCGCCCTTGGTCTTGGCCGGCCCGCCGGCGCCGTCGACGACCGCGCCGCTCTTGTACTCGCCGATGACCAGGTCCCACGAGACGTTCGGCCCGAACGAGTCGCGGGAGCCGTTGCGCTGCGACTGCGGGTTATGGCCGATCACGCGCGAGACCGTGCCCGGCACGTACGGCTCTTCCTCCCAGCTATGGCCATGGAGGTTAAGCACCTGCTCGTCGATGCCGGCCGGATGGAGCATGCGGATGCGCACCGCCTCGCCGGCGGCCGCGGCGAAGACGGGGGTCTCCGGATCGCTGAGCGTGAGCTGGTTGGACATGGAGCGGACGATGCCGTTCGGGGCGAGAGCCGGGTTGTTGCGCAGGAAGCCGTTCTTGTCGATGTAGCGGTACTGCAGCGGCTCCATCCGGTAGTTGAAGGCGCGGGTCCACTGCGCGTTGGCCGCGGTGAAGGTCGTGCTGGTCGGCGAGTTGCCGGTCATCTGCACGCTGGCGTCGTCCTGGATCACGGCCACGAACTCGCGGAAGGTGCGGCTCTCGCCCGAGCGCTTGTAGTTCACGCGCGCGGAGAGCTTGGAGTTGGCGTCGGTCGTCCAGGTGGCCCCTTCCGGCTCGATGATCAGCGCGCCGATGAGGCCCTTCGGATGCTGCAGGAGCGGGTCGGACGGGTTGAGGTTGACCGATCCGTACTCGACCGGCAACCCCATCCACGAGCCGTTCTTGTCGCGCTCGTAGCGGCCGGCGTACCAGCGGTAAGTGCGGCTCGCTCCCGGCGCGATGCTTTGTACCGGGTTCTGGCCGATGTTCATGCCGTCGCTGTCGCGGATGTCGTGCGGCAGCAGCGACACGTGCAGGCCGACCTGCGTCGAAGTGCTCATGGTGAACGTCTGCTTGCTCATGACCGTGAGCCGGGTGTTGCTGGCCTTGCTCACCGTGAACGTCTGCGTGCCGTTGACGATGGTCGAGGTGGTGCCGCCGTTGAAGGTGATGGAGGTGACGTTGCTGGACAGCGGGAGCTCGTAGCCGAGAGTGTTCCCTGCCTTGAACGCGGCACGGAACGCGTCGTCGTAGAAGCCCTTCGTGCCGCCGAAGTTGCCGGTCAGCTCGATCAGCCAGTCCTGGATCTGGCTGGCCGTGGAGTCGATGAACCAGGCGTTGGTCATGGGGAACGCGGCGCCCTGCGTCGGACCGACCGCCGTGTTCGGCAGGTTGTTCGTCAGCGTCACCTCGATGCACTCGCCGGCCCTGGCGCGGAGGACGAGCGGCTCGACTTTCAGGGTGCTCTTCAGCTTGCCGCTGCCGTCGAGGTCCGCCGCGTCGACGTAGAGGATGCCGTTCGGATCGCCGAGCTTCTGGCCGCCGCCCAATCCGGCCTGGCCGCGGCTGTTATAGAAGATCGCCGGCTGGCCGGTGGCGTTCTGGATGGTCATGGCCTTGACGGCGTAGGACCGCTTCGCCGCGCTGGCGGGGCAGCCGGCGGGCGGGGCGTCGCTGCCGGTCTTGTTGTTCGGCAGGCGGACCAGATCCCCCTGGTCGGAGTTGTAGGAGCGGAGGAGGCCCCAGTTGCCGTGCTGCCGGCCGACCGTATCCGAGGTCGTCTCGTAGAGGTAGTCGGAGGTCGCGCCGGAGCCCTTGGGCAGGGAGAAGATCATCTCGTAGTGCTCGGAGATGCCCATGCCCTGCGCGGAGCGGTAGCCGGAGTCCTCTTCCTGCGGCTCGAACAGCCAGTTCACGCCGTGGAAGTTGAAGAAGTGCGGCGACTGGTGCGCGCCGACGAGGGTGCGCACCTGGATGTGGTCGCCGTCGTACGCGCGCAGGAGCGGCGTGTACGGGTCGGTCGGCTGCGCGCCGGTGTACGGGGCCGGGTAGCGGAAGTCGTTGACCACGGAAATGCGCGAGTTCGCCGCCGGCTGCACGTTGAGCTGCGCGCTGCCGCGGGCGATGGAGGCGAAGCCGTAGGAGAGGTCCGTCGCGTTCGGCGGCGCCGAGGAGACGCCCGGGAAGATGCGGAAGGCCAGCGGCTCCTGGCGGTAGTTGACCGAGTAGCTGCCGGTGAGGAAGCCGTTCGTCACCAGGGACGGCTTCGGCGGCGTGGAGCCCGACGGCGCCTGGATGGCGTGCGACGGGTCGGACCAGCCGGTGTACGTCGCGGCCGCCGTGCTGCCGCCGGCCAGGACCGGCTTGGCGATGGAGGTGGAGTTGTAGGCGAGCTGGCGGTCGGCGAACTCGAGGGCGAACTCGCGGTAGCTGTTCGGCATGTTGTCGCGGTCGACGATGTTCGCCTGCCAGCCGGTCGGGCCGCCGTCTCCCGGCGGTCTGCCGTCCGCGCCGACTGGGCGGCCCTGGTTCGAGCCGTAGTGGACGCCCTGCTGGCCGTCGATCCAGTAGGAGTTCTTCGGCTCGATGAGGAGGCCGGCGTAGAGGCCGACCTGCTGGTGCGTGGAGGGGCCGAAGTGGTCGTGCGTGAAGACCGTGCGCAGGGTGCGGTCGATCTGCCGGGTCTTGTCCGGCCCGTACGAGGTGACCTGCTTGGTCCGGTCGGCCAGCCCGAGGACCGGATCGGCCGACCAGCGCTGGATGGTCGTCTGCGCGCCGAGCCACTCGTCGTACGGACCGTTGCCGAAGTAGGGGATGGCCTTCGGCGTGAGGCAGCGCTTGGAGGTCGAGGGCATGGCCACGCCGCCGGAGATGGTGAAGCCGTCGAAGAGGCCGGCCTTGCAGTCGTTGCACGAGTCCTTGCCGTCGGGGCACTGGTTCGAGGCGTTGATGATGTGCACCACGGCGCCTGGTCCGAGCGTGCCGTCCTCGTAGTTGTAGCCGTTGCCGGCGCCGTCGGAGGAGGTGACGTCGAACTTCACCAGGTGGATGTGCTGGCCGATCACGTCGGTCGGCGTCCGCACCTGGAAGTCATCCAGCTCGTAGTACTCCGGCACCAGGTTCGTGTGCCAGTACTCGATGATCTGCTCGCTGTTGGCGCGGAAGAAGAACGGCTCGGGCATCCGGCTGTTCTCGATGGTGGGCTTCACGTCGCCCCACAGCGTGAGAAGGCGCGTCTGGGGGAAGTGCCACCCTTCCTTGTTCAGCACCGCGTCGAGCTGGATGGCCGCCGCCTTGTAGCGGACCAGGCACGGCTGGTGTTTGTCCTTCGGATCGAGGATCGGCGGCGGTACGTCCTCCTCGTTGCACTGCACGTCGCCGTGCAGGTCGCGGTTCGGGTTTGCGTACGGAGCGCCGTGCGCGCGCTTCATGCCGTTGACCACGAAGCGGGCCGGCGCGCCGGACGGCGTGAACGACGGGTACGAAGGACGCCCGGCGTCGCGGTGCTCGTGGAACTTCATCGCCACCTGCTCCAGGGTCGTCCCTTCTTCGGGCAGCCGGACCGTGGTCAGGGCGCTGTTGGTCTTGCTGAAGTTCTGCGGAGTCTGGATGTTGAGCGGAGCCGGATCGAAGATGGAGAGGTGGCGGGGGAGGCCGCCGTCGAGGAGGATCTTGTTGCCGCTGCCGTCCGTCTTCGGCGTGCCGTCGGCGTTCTCCTCCCAGGCGAAGTCGAGCGGCGGATGCGGCGCGCGCTGGCCGGCCACGCCGGGGATGAAGAACGGATAGCCGGGGTTCAGCTCCTTGTCGTCCGGATGGGACTCGACCATGTAGCCGACCGGGTTCTTCACCCCCGCGTCCGCGACGTTGACCGGGATGAGCCGGGTCCGGGCCGGGATGAGGGGCATGGCGATGGTCGGCAGCGGGACGAGGGCGGGAGTGGCCACGCCGGCGGGGATCTCGCCGTCCGGCAGCGAGCGGTTCCAGCCCGTGACCGAGGCGCCGCTGGCATTCAGCTTCGTCCCCGTCTCGAACATGTCGTGCACGCGCCACATGGACCACATCCCCTCCGCGAAGTGCGGATAGAAGTGGCAGTGGAAGATGGAGTCGCCGATGGTCTTGTTGATGTTGCCGCTGCCGTTGTAGACGTGGTTGAGGGAGAACGACGCGCCCGGGCTGATCATCTGGCTGTCCCGGTAGGCGCCGTTCGGATTGCGCGGCGAGTGCAGCCACTGCTGGGCGTGCATGTGGTGGACGTGCGTGATGTTCGTCCCGGCGTGCAGGATCTGGAAGATCACATGGTCGCCGACGTAGCTGTGGTAGACGTTCGACGGGTCGTCCGGATAGAGCGCCTTGCTCGCCTTCGCGCCGGTGGCGAGGGTGACGTTGGCCGGGTTGTCCACGACCATGGCCGGATCGCCTACGGCCCAGGAGCTGAGGAAGAACTCCTCGAAGGCGCAGGTGGCGCACTTGGCCATCGGCCCGTAGCCGAGGCGGTTGGCCAGGATCTCCGCGGAGATGCCGCCGATGCCGTAGTTGATGGCGAACAGGTCGTTGCCGTCATCCAGCGTCTGAGCCAGCGTGCCGCTGCTCTGCTGGGGGAAGGCCTGGGTGGTCAGGAAATCGTCGTGGTAGTGGATGGCGAACTCGCGCCACGGCTCGTGTCCGTTCGGCGTCGGGTTCGGCTCCGCGTACGGCGAGTCGATCAGCCGGCCCGCGTTCGGCCCGGTGATGATCGCCGTCAGGTCGGTGTAGACGAGCTGGCGCGGCGAGGAGCCGGAGGTCATGCGCAGGATCGGCGTGCCGCTGCCGTCCTTGGCCTGGTAATCGATGAGCGGCTGCCCGGCGGTGGTGAAGAGGCCGCCGTCCGCGGCCGGGTCGCCGTCCATGTTCAGGATGACCACGTCGCGCACGCTGCCGGCGCGCCACCACTGCCACACCTTCGCGTCCTGCCCGTGGATCTTGACCTTGCGCAGCGTCGGGGTGAGCTTCTGCCCGGCCGAGCGGTAGGTCGCGGCCCAGAGCTCGGCGCGCGTGACCTGGCTGCGGTAGTACTCCGCCCCCTTCGGCTGCACGGTGACGGAGCCGAAGAGGCCCTGCATCAACTGCCCGCCGAAGTTCGGCTGGTAGCCGCTGTTCGCCGCCTGGCTGTAGAGCAGGTATGAGCCTTCGCTCTGCGCCGGGGCGAAGAGGATGTAGGTGATGCGCTGGCCGGGAGCGACCAGGCCGCTGGCGCGCTTCGGATTCGTGAGGTCGGCGGTGATGTCGTTCGCGCCGGCGAAGCTGCCGTCGCCGGAGATCCCGTCGATGGCCACGCCGTTGCCGTCCTTGGCGCCGATCACGTTCAGCCCCATCACGTGCACGCCGGCCCAGCGGGTCGGCACCTGGATGACGGAGTTGTTCCCGTTCGACGTGGTGCCGTACTTGTTGACCGGATTCGTCGGGTCGTTCGGCTTGGCCGCGGTCATGGTCGTCGCGCCGGTCCAGGGGTTGGCCGGCGGGAACTGCGAGTAGACCTGCGGGACGTCGGCCAGGAGGTTCTGGAAGGCGACCTCCAGGCAGTCGCCGACGTTCATGCGCAGGACCATCGGCCGCGGGCGCTTGCTCGTCCGGAGCATGACGTGCCCCGCCTGCAGCTCCGCCGCGCCGTTGTTGGCCACGACGTCCCGCCGGAGGGCGAAGATCATCCCTCCCGACTGGAACGTCCCCAGGCGGTTGTTGTAGAACGCCTGGTCGAGCGCCACGACGTCCGCATGGACGGTGTTCGCGGGCTTGCAGATCTGGGCGTGAGCGACGAGTGGAAGGAGCAGGCAAATAGCCAACGCGGTGACCATCGTCCGGCGGGTCATCAGAGTCCTCCTTATTTCCGCATGCGGATCCCACCTATGAGGACGACTGCGCGGCCACCGTTGTGAACGGTTTCGTAACAGCGGCCATCGCCGCCTCGTACTCCCGCACGTAGTCCCCCGCCATCCGCCGGTAGTGGAAGTCGCGCAGGGCCCGGGCGCGGCAGGCGTGCGGGTCGATGGTTCCGATCTTCTCCAGCGCCTGTACGAACTCGTCGTCGGTGTTGCAGAGGAACCCGACCTCCTCCGACATCAGCTCCGGTGTCCCGCCGCTCGGCGTGGCCAGCACCGGCGTCCCCGACACCATCGCCTCGAGGATCGTCAGCGGGCACGCCTCGGCGTATCGCGACGGATGGATGAGCGCCGCGGCGTTGGCCAGGAGCGCGCGCTTGTCCTCCCCCTGCATGTCGCCCACGTACTCCACGCCCGGCACGTCGCACATCCGGATGGTCCGCTCCAGCGCCGACTCCTGGCGCGCGCCGCCCGCGACCACGAGGCGCATGCCGCTCCGCCGGGCGACGGCGATGGCGGTCTCGATCCCCTTCTCCATGGCCCAATCCATCGAGGTCATGAAGAGGAGGAAGCGCTCCTTCGCCGCGGAGAAGGTGTACTCCGCCGGATCGACGCCGTTGCGCACGAAGCGCGTCGAGCCGACCGACCCGGCCAGCCAGCGCGAGACGTAGACTCGCTCCGGTTTCCGGTCCTGCGGCGCGCCGGTGCCGGGCCGCGCCTGGGGATGGACGTGCACGGAGCTGATGTACGGCACGCCCGCCTCCGCCAGCGCGCTCTCGAACCACGGCATGATGGCGAAGGTGTGGGCGGCGTCGACGCCGTGCGGATCGAGCCGATCGACGATCTTCACGCCGGGCGGCGGCGGCTCGAGCACCTCGTTCGTGATGCAGTAGACGACGTCATGCCCGAGCTCGGCCAGCCCCTTCGCCGTCCAGTCCTGCAGGCGCTGCGCGGAGCCGGAGGGAAACGGGG
>DATEOX010000423.1:0-4870 GCA_035273585.1 Thermoanaerobaculia bacterium | reverse complement strand
GTCCGCAACTACCAGCCGATGATCACCTCGATGTACGCCGGCCCCTTCCGCGGCTTCCAGAAGCCGCTCGAGACCCACTGGCAGGCCTACCTGGACGGCAGGATGTCGCGCGACGCGGCCATCCGGCAGGTGTTCATGGAGACCGCGCCGCCGCCGAAGAAGTGAGGGTAAGCCATTCGCTTGCGATGGCTCCGGTGAGGGTCGCGGGGTCGATGCCAAAAATCGACCGAGGATCGTCGGATCATTCGCCAGAATATGTCGTCCGCCGCGTAATCGAGACCGCGCCGCCGCGGAGGAAATGCCGGCTACGCCACCACTTCCTTCTTCGCCCTCTTGTTCTCCACCTCGCGCCGCGAGTGGTCGAGGATCTTCTTGCGGATGCGGATCGAGTCGGGCGTGACTTCCACCAGCTCGTCGTCGTCGATCCATTCCAGGCATTGCTCGAGGGTCATGAGGCGGGCGGGGGTGAGCTGGACGGCGATGTCCGAGCCGGAGGCGCGCATGTTCGTGAGGTGCTTCTTACGGCAGACCTGCACCACCATGTCCGCCTCGCGGGAGTTCTCGCCGACGATCTGGCCGCCGTAGACCTTCTGCCCCGGCTGCACGAAGAGGATCGTCCGCTCCTGGAGCGGCTCGATGGCGTACGCCGTCGTATCGCCGCCCTCCTTCGACACCAGCGCGCCGCGGCCGCGGTTGGCGATCTCGCCGCGATACGGGCCGTACTCGAGGAACGTGTGGTAGAGCAGGCCCGTGCCGCGCGTCTCGGAGAGGAACTCCGTCCGGATGCCGAACAGCCCGCGCGTCGGGATCTTGAACTCGATGCGCACGCGGCCCGTGCCGGGATTGACCATGTCCGTCATCTCGCCGCGGCGGACCTGGAGCTTCTCCATGATCGCCCCGACGTGCGCCTCGTCGATGTCCACCACCAGCGCCTCGTACGGCTCGGAGAGGCGGCCGTCGATCTGCTTGAGGATCACCTGCGGGCGGGAGAGGGCGAACTCGTAGCCCTCCCGGCGCATGTTCTCCGCCAGGATCGAGAGGTGCAGCTCGCCGCGCCCGCTCACCTCGAAACGGTCCGGCAGCTCCGTCTCCCGGACGCGCAGCGCGACGTCCTTGCGCAGCTCGCGCTCCAGCCGCTCCTTGAGGTTCCGCGACGTGACGTACTTGCCTTCCGTGCCGGCGAACGGCGAGTCGTTGACCATCCAGAACATCGAGACGGTCGGCTCGTCGATGGCGATCGGCTCGAGGCGCTCGGGCGTCGTGGCGTCGGCGAACGTCTCGCCGATCTCCACGTCCGCGAAGCCGGCAATGGCCACGATCTCGCCCGCCGCGGCGTCCGGCACTTCCTCGCGCTTGAGGCCTTCGAAGACCGTCAGGCGCGAGACGCGTCCCTTCTTCTGGCTGCCGTCGCGGAGGATGAGGATCACGTCTTCGCCCTGGCGGATCTTGCCGCGCTGGATGCGCCCGATGCCCAGGCGGCCGACGTAGTCGTTGTAGTCGATGGCGCTGACCAGGAGCTGCAGCGGCGCATCGACCGTCCCCGGCGGGGGAGGGATGCGCTTGAGGATGGCGTCGAAGAGCGGGCGGCAGTCTTCCGTCGTGTCGGTCAGCTCCGTGCGCACGATGCCCTGACGCCCGATCGCATAAAGAATCGGGAAGTCGAGCTGCTCGTCGGAGGCGCCGAGCTCGATCATCAGATCGAAGACTTCGTTGACCACTTCCTGCGGCCGCGCATCGTGCCGGTCGATCTTGTTGATGACCACGATGGGCAGCAGCCCGAGGCCGAGCGCCTTGCGCAGGACGAAGCGCGTCTGGGGCATCGGCCCTTCCGCGGCGTCGACGAGGAGGATCACGCCGTCCACCATCGACAGCACCCGCTCCACCTCGCCGCCGAAGTCGGCGTGGCCCGGCGTGTCGACGATGTTGATCTTCACCTCGGACGGATGGACGAAGGCGGCCGGCAGGTCGTGGCCGGACGCGGTGTGCGTCGCCTCGTGGTGCACCGGATGCCCGAGAGCGTCGGGGGAGTCGACCAGGTAGCGGATGGAGGTGTTCTTCGCCAGGATCGTGATCCCGCGCTCTTTCTCCAGGTCGTTCGAGTCCATGACCCGTTCGTCGACCTGCTGGTTCGCGCGGATGGCGCCGGCCTGTTTGAGGAGCGCATCGACGAGCGTGGTCTTGCCATGGTCGACGTGGGCGATGATGGCGACGTTGCGGATGTCGTAACGGAACTGCTGCATGCGCGCGGGTTAACGCATCAGGCGCGCCTGAATTCCTATGACCGCGATGACCGCCGCCAGCGCGATGAGCATCCACCAGTCGAGCATCGGCACGGGCGCCAGGGGAGGGAGCGCGGTCACCTCCACGTCGTTGCCGTCGCCCCCTTTGTAGCTGATCTGGAAAAGGCCGCCGACGTTTCCGGCCACGATCGCCCCTTCCGGGAGGCGGTCGAACGTGCCGAAGACCGGGCCGCTGCCGACGACCGGGTCGCCGAACGAGCCGCCGTCGAGCAGCGTCAGAGTGCCGCCGTTGCCGAGGTCGATCTGCCGGGAGGTGTTGAGCGAGCCGGCCGTCGCGGCGAAGCCGTTGAGGCGGAGAGTGCCGGGGCCGGTGATCGGACCCTCGAAGCGGAGCGTGCCGACGGCCTCGATCGGCGCCTGCCGTGGGCGAACACGAGCGGCTCGGAGAGGACCCACGATGCCGATCGCGCGCAGTTGGGGGATGAACGGGACGGGTCGTCGGTGCCGAACAGCGAGATCCGCTCGAAGTAGTTGCCGGTGCCTTCCAGCGCCAGCACGCCGCCCAACTGCACGGAGGTGCCGTTGTCCGGGTCCGCGTCGGAGAGACCGAGGCCGTGCGCGCGCGTCAACCGCAGCTCGCCGGCGAGCACGTGCCATGGATGGCGAGCGGTCCGGACGCGCCGAGGGTCAGCGCAAAGCCGTTCAGATCGTAGCCGGCCGCGCTCGTCGTGATGGAGTGGAAACGGGTGAGCGGCGGGAAGTCGTTCGTCGCCGTCAGGCGCACGGCGCCGGCGGGGAAGAGGAGGTCGTCGTCCGCAACCGGCGCGACGCCGCCCGCCCAGTTGCCGGGATTCATCCAACTGCTGTCGATGGTGCCGGTCCAGGTGCGTGTGGCGGCGCGCATCGGCAGCGCGGCGAGAACGAGGAGCAGCGCGGCGGTGCGGACGCGCATCAGCGCGCCATCCGCACCGCGATCATGGCGATGGCCACCGCCAGCGCGGCGAGCATGCGCCAGTCGAGCATCGGGATGCCTTCCGCGCTCACCACCTGCACCACCACGTTCGACGTGCTCGGCAGGTTGTTCGCGTCGCCGCTGTACTGCGCGGTGATGTCGTGCGAGCCCGGGACGAGCGCCGCGGTCGAGAGCTGCGCGCCGTTGCCGGTGAGCGGGATCGTGCCGAGGGGCGTGGAGCCGTCGAAGAACGTCACGGTGCCGGTGGGGGAGGCGCCGGTGACGGTCGCCGTGAAGGTCACGTTCTGGCCGGGACTCGATGGGTTGACCGAGCTGCCGAGGGCGGTGGTCGTCGCGCCGATGGCGGTGAGGACGACGTCGTTGCCGCTGCCGCCGATGTAGCTGATGCGGAACTGCTCGCCGCCCGCGGCGACCGTCGCCCCTTCCGGCAGCCCGGCGAAGATGCCGACCACCGGATCGGCCGCGTCGTTGTCGACGATCACGAGTTGCGTGCCGGCCGCGATGTTGCCCGCCGTCACGATGCTCAGCGTCGCGCCGCCGAGGGTCACGGCCCCGGTGACGTGGACGTTGCTGAAGCTCGCCGGGGCCGTGCCGTTGATGGTCTCGATGTAGGTTGCGGCCGGCGCGAGGGTGAGATTGCCGGTGTTGCCCACGCCCAGCGGCGCGAACGAGCCGCCGTTGACCGTCACAGGGCCGGCGGTGCCGCTGTTGGTGATGCGGAGCTGGCCGGCGCTCTGGATGTACGGCGCCGGCATCTTCCCCGTATCGATGACCAGCATCCCGCCGTTGTTGGCGAACGTGCCGGCGTTGACGCTCTGGCCGGTGAGCGTCCAGGTGCCGCCGGTGAGGGTGATCGTCCCGAAGTCGCCGATGATGCCGCTGTAGGTGCCGGAGGCGTTGGTCAGGGTGAGCTGCCCGTTGCCGCCGAGGAGGAGGAAGCCGGCGCCGGTCACGGTGCGCAGCGTCTGGGTGTGGCCGTTGACGCGGAAGATGCCGAAGTTGCCGACCTGCGGCTGTTCGAAGGTCGGCAGGGCGTTGTCCGCATCGAGCCGCAGCTCGCGGAAGTCGGCCCAGAACATGCCGCCTGTCCAGTTGTTGCCGCTGTGGGCGAGGAAGGCGTGGCTCAGGAGGGCGAAGCCGCCCGGGCCGGTGATCAGGCCGTGGAAGGCGAGGTCGCCGCTGATCCACGCCGAGCCGCCGCTGAGCAGCACCGTGCCGTCGACCGCGCTGCCGATGAATGTGGAGTCGATGCGCGGAGAGTTGATGCCCGGTCCGGCCAGGGTGAGGTGCTCGGTGCCGAGATGGACGCCGTCGAGGACCAGCGTCCCGCCGCTGCCGCTGGCGGACGGATTGACCACCGTGCCGTTGGCCGGCGTGTCGTCCTGCACCCCCAGGGCGTGCGCGTCGGCCACGATGATCCGGCCGTCGTTGATGGTGGTCGGGCCGGCGTACGTGTTGGCCGCCTCGAAGCGGACGCCCCCGTTGTTGATCTTCACGATGGCCCCCGTGCCGCTGATGGGGTTGATGCGGAAGACCATGATGCCGGCGGCGCTGACGGTCTCGATGGTCAGCGTGAAGCCGTTGAGATCGACCCCGCCCGCGATCGTCCCGGGATTGCCCGGCCCGCTCGCGCCGCTCCAGGTCTCGTTCGTCTCCA
>DATEOX010000422.1:0-5708 GCA_035273585.1 Thermoanaerobaculia bacterium | reverse complement strand
ACGTCGGGCCTGAATCTGAGCATCGTGATCGACGAGAAGGACGCGGACCGCGCGGTGAAGTCGATCCATCACGCGCTGTTCGAGGCGCCGGTCGCGGTATGAGACTCGCGCTGCATGGCTACGGGAAGATGGGCCGCGCCGTCGAGCGCGTGGCGCGGGAGGCGGGGCACGAGGTGGTGTGCATCATCGACGAGGGGCGCTGCGATGAGCTGAACGACGCCGAGGTCGTGATCGACTTCTCGCACGCCTCGGCGCTCGATGGCGCGTTGAGCCTGGCCGCCGAGGCGGGCATCGATCTGGTGATCGGAACCACGGGGTGGAACGAGCGCGTGGATGAGGTGCGGCGGCGCGTCGAGGCGGCGAAGATCGGCTGCGTCTACGCCTCGAACTTTTCGCCCGGCGCAAATGTGATGTTCGCTCTGGCGCGCCGCGCCGGCGAGCTGTTCGCGCGGTTCCCGCAGTATGCGGCGGGGATGGAGGAGCGGCACCACGCGCAAAAAAAGGACGCGCCGAGCGGCACCGCTTTGCGCATTGCCGGCGAGGTCAAGGAGGGGAGCAAGGGGAAGCTCGAGCCGCCAATCGCGGCGTCGCGGGTGGGGAGCGAGTTCGGGCTGCACACGCTCTTCTTCGACTCGCCCGACGACCTGATCGAGATCTCGCACCGGGCGCGGGGGCGAGAGGGCTTCGCCCGCGGCGCGGTGGTTGCAGCGGAGCTGGTGCGGGGACGCAAAGGACTCATCCGGTTCGACGAGTTGGTGTTTGGAACGATGAACGATGAAGGATGAACGATGAACAAAACCGGGTGGGAGGGGCGTTCAGCGTTCATCCTTCATCGTTCATCGTTGAGAAGGTACGCATGACTTTCCGTGGTCTCGGCACGGCCCTCATCACCCCATTCCGCTCTGACGGCTCGCTGGACGAGGCCGCGCTGGCGCGCTTCGTCGACTGGCAGATCGAGCAGGGCATCCACTTCCTCGTGCCGTGCGGCACGACGGGCGAGAACCCGGCGCTCACCGCGGACGAGCACCGGCGGGTGGTCGAGATCACGGTGAAGACGGCGAACGGCCGGGTGCCGGTGCTGGCCGGCGCGGGGAACAACAACACCGCGCGAGCCGTCGAGCTCGCGCTGCTGGCCATCGACCTCGGCGCGGACGGCATCCTCACCATCACGCCCTACTACAACAAGCCGACGCCGGACGGCCTGCGCCGCCACTTCGGCGCGCAGGCGGAGGCCATCGAGCGGAAGCGCGCCGGCTTCCCGATGATCATGTACAACGTCCCGGGCCGCACCGGCGTGAACATGACCGCCGCGACGACGCTGCGCATGGCCGCCGAGATCCCGAACGTCATCGGCGTGAAGGAAGCGTCGGCGAACATGGAGCAGATCCTGGAGATCCTCCGCTCGCGCCGCGACGGCTTCCTCGTGCTGAGCGGCGACGACGCCTGGACGCTGCCCCTTCTCGCCTGCGGCGCGGACGGCCTGATCTCCGTGGCCAGCAACGAGGTGCCGGCGCTCATGCGGCAGCTCGTCGAGAATCGCGACGTGGCGATGCAGAACCGCCTCCTGCCGCTCCTCACCGGCAACTTCATCGAGTCGAACCCCATCCCCGTCAAGGCCGCGCTGAAGATGCTGGGCATCCTGGAGAACGACGTCGTCCGCCCGCCGCTCGCGCCGATGGCGAAGGAGAACCGGGCCAAGCTGGAGGCCATCCTGCGGGAGTGCAAGCTGCTGTGATCACCATCGAAGACCGCGTCAACGCGCTGAAGCACACGAACGACCGCCTCGAAGCGGTCAAGACGATCAACCTCTTCTTCGCCGAGCTGGAGAAAGGGACCGCGCGCGCCGCGGTGCGCGACGACAGCGGCATCTGGATGGCGCAGCCGTGGGTCAAGGAAGGGATCCTCGCCGCCTTTCGCTTCGGCGTGCTGGCGGAGTTCGCCTCCGGCGCGCTGTCATTCATCGACAAGGACACGATCCCCGCGCGCCGCTTCAAGATCACTGACGGCGTGCGCATCGTCCCCGGCGGCACCTCGGTGCGCCGCGGCGCGTACGTGGCCAAAGGCGTGGTCATGATGCCCCCCTCGTTCGTGAACGTCGGGGCGTACGTCGATGCCGACACGATGATCGACTCGCACGCGCTGGTCGGCTCCTGCGCGCAGATCGGCAAGCGCGTCCATCTCTCTGCCGGCGCGCAGATCGGCGGCGTGCTCGAGCCCATCGGCAACGTGCCGGTGGTCATCGAGGACGACGTCGTGGTCGGCGGCAACTGCGGCATCTACGAGGGGACGATCGTCCGGCCGCGGGCCGTGATCGGCGCGGGCGTGGTGCTCACCGGCTCGACGCCCGTGTACGACGTGGTGCGCGGGCAGGTCTATCGCCGCACGGCCGAGCGTCCGCTGGAGATCCCCTTCGGCGCGGTGGTCGTGCCGGGCTCGCGGCCGCTCAAAGGCGCCTTCGCCGAGCAGCACCAGCTCTCGATGTCGACGCCGCTGATCGTGAAGTACCGCGACGAGAAGACCGACTCCGCGACGGCGCTGGAGGACGCGCTGCGGTGAAGCCGGCGGCGCGCTTCGACGGCATCGAGCTCTCCCTCATCCGTCAGATCAACGCCCTGGCCACCCCTTTCTCCGTGAACCTCGGCATCGGCGAGCCCAACGTCGAGCCCGACGAGACGTTCCGCGAGCTGGCCCGCCGCGCCGCCTCCACCGGCTCGTGGCACTACCCGCCCAACGCCGGCTTCCTCTCCCTGCGGAAGAAGCTCGCCGGCTCTTCGTTCGACCCGAAGTCGGAGGTCTGCGTGACCGCCGGCACGCAGGAGGGGCTGTTCGCCATCTTCCAGGCGTTCGTCGATCCGGGCGATGAGGTGCTGGTGCCGAACCCCGGCTTCGTTTCCTACTCGACACTCGCGCGGATCTGCGGCGCGACCGCCATTCCGTACGATCTCGAGCCGCCCGCCTGGACTCTGGATGTCGCCTCGATGCCGTTCTCCTCGCGCACGAAGCTGGTGATCGTCAACTCCCCCTCGAACCCGCTCGGCGCCACGCTCTCCGCCGAAACGCTGCGCGCGATCGCCGCTCGCGCCACGGAGCATGGCGCGCTCGTGGTGAGCGACGAGGTCTATCGCGAGCTGTGGTACGAGGAGCCGCCCGCGTCGATGCTCGGGCTCGGCGATCACGTGCTGGTGGTCGGCGGCATGTCGAAGTCGCACGCCATGACCGGCCTCCGCCTCGGCTGGATCCTCGGCCGCGCCGCACTCATGACGCTCATCGTCACGGCGCACCAATACATCGCCACCTCGGCCTCCGCCTTCTCGCAGCAGCTCGCCGAGGCGGTGCTCGATCATGCGGAGTGGAACGCGTCCTGGCTGGAGCGGGTGCGCTCCCAGTTCCGCACCCAGCGCGACGCCGCGTCGTATTCGCTCCAGCACGAACTGGGCGCCGACCTGGAGCCGCCGGCTGGCGCGTTCTACGCCTTCGTCCCGGTCCCATCGTGCGACACGGTGATGTTCGCCAGAACGCTGGCCACGGACGCCGCCGTGCTGGTCATCCCCGGCGTCGCCTTTGGCTCCCTCGGCGAGGGCTTCGTGCGCCTGTCGTACGCCGCGAGCGTGGAGCAGATCGGGACAGGGATCGAGCGCATCGGCCGGCACTTGCGGGCGGCTGGGCGGTAAACTCCCCCTTCCCATCATGAAACGGACCCTCATCATCCTCGCCCTCGTCGGGATCGCCGCCGCCGCGCAGGCGCAGCAGGAGCCGGACTACTCCGGTTGGACGGCGCTGCTGCGGAAGTACTACGACCCCGCCAAGGGGATGGACTATGCCGGCCTCCAGGCGCGCGACGCGCGGACGCTGCAGGCCCTCCGCAACGGTCTGGCGAAGGTGAACGTTGCGGCGCTGAACCGGAAGCAGCAGCTCGCCTACTGGATCAACGTCTACAACGTCAACACCGTGGCCACGATCGTCGAGAACTATCCGGTCCAGTCGATCCGCGACATCTCCACCGATCCGATCATCCGCCTGAACGTCTTCAAGAAGGATCGGGTGCCGTTCGGCGGCGGAAAGCTCTCCCTCAACGCCGTCGAGAACGACAAGATCCGGGAGGGGTTCCACGACCCGCGCATCCACTTTGCCATCAACTGCGCGGCGCGGAGCTGCCCTCCCATCCGCCCCGAGGCGTTTACGGGCGCGCGGGTCGACGCGCAACTCGACGACCAGGCGCGGAAGTTCCTGAGCAGCGTGCGCATCAGCGGAAAGACCGCCCATGTGACGAAGATCATGGACTGGTTCGGCGACGACTTTGATCAGTGGGGCGGCGGGAAATCCGCGTTTCTCCGCCGCTACCTGTCGGCCGACAAGCAGCGGCTGCTCGATCAGGCCGGGAGCGACCTCGATTTCTCGTACGACGACTACGACTGGAGTTTGAACGACTGGAAGCGTTGAGTGCCGGGCGGCGCGTCCGAAACTTGCAACGCGATAAGATCCGCAACGATGGTAGCGAAGGTACTTCCTGTTTCGCATCAGAACGACACGGTCGCGACCTCCGAGCTGTCGCTCTACCGGAACATCCTCAAGATCCGGCAGGAGCACGGTCTGGAGAACCTCGGCATCTCGTTCTATGACGCCGAGACGACCCTGCAGTGGTCGTACAACGCCGACTACTACTTCCACGCCGCCTCGACCATGAAGCTGGCCGTCCTCCTGGGGGTGATGCGCCAGGTGGAGCGCGGCGACCTGACCCTCGACAGCCCGGTGCACGTCCGCAACCGCTTCACCAGCATCGTCAACCAGGAGCCGTACATGCTCGACCTCGGCCGCGATGCCGACCCGAACGTCTACGGCCACCTGGGCAAGACCCTCACCGTCCGCGAGCTGGCCTACTGGATGATCACCCTTTCCAGCAACCTGGCCACGAACCTCCTGGTCGACGTCATCGGCATCCCCACCATCCAGTCCGCCCTCGACGAGCTGGAGATCGACGGCATCCGCATCCTGCGCGGCGTGGAGGACCAGGCGGCGTTCCAGGCGGGGCTGAACAACGAGGTCACGGCCAACGGCCTGCTCAAGCTGCTCCGCCTCGTGGCGGATGGGAAGGCCTACTCGGAGAAGTCGAGCGAAGAGATGCTGAACATCATGCTCCAGCAGCAGTACCGGAGCGGCATCCCGGCCGGACTGCCGAAGGCGGCGCGCGTGGCGCACAAGACGGGCAACATCTCCACCGTCCACCACGACGCGGGCATCGTCTACCTCGAGGGGCGGAAGCCGTACGTGCTCGTGATCCTCACCCAGTTCGCGGCGGAGAACGGGCGGGGGACGGCGGTGGCCGAGGTCTCGCGCGACATCTTCAACGCCCTCGCCGGGACGCAAGAATGACCGTGATGAATGATGTACCGAACCTGAAGGTCGTCGACGCCTTCGACCTGGATGATGAGCTCCGCACGCTGCTCAAGCCGGGAGAGATGGTCCGCAGCCAGCAGGGGCGGCGGCACCGGCTGCCGCGCTACTTCTACGAGATCCCGTCGCACGAGGTGGCGATGACCGTCCGCCTCACGCCGCACTTCGGCCTGAACGAGTTCGTCCTGGTCGACCTCAAGGAGGCGCCGCGCCTCCAGCAGTTCCCGCGCTACGTGCCGTGCGCGGTGCGCATCCTGGCCTTCTACCTCGAACAGTTCCGCACCGCGGTCGGCTCGTCCGTGCACATCGCGGTCAAC
>DATEOX010000421.1:0-5522 GCA_035273585.1 Thermoanaerobaculia bacterium | reverse complement strand
GCCCTTTATTTCGTCGCGCGGCCGTACAAATACGAGCGCGGAGCGCTGGTGCCGCAGAAGAAGCGAGGCATGTGGCGCCGCCGCTTCCTCTTCAGCTTCGAGCGCGAGCGCGGCAAGGGCGGCGGGCCCGGCCAGTGGCTGAAGAAAGCCGAAAAAGTGAAGTGGGTCTCACGCGATGCGCTGCAGTAGCTCCACGGCCTGCGGCTTCTTCTCGTAGCGCACCTCGGTCGCCGCGATCTTCTCCAGGTACGGCCTGGCCTGCGTGGCGTCGTTGCGCTTCAGGTGCGCCCGGGCGATCCAGAACCAGGTGTCGATGATGTACTCGTTCTCGCTGAACTTCTGCGTCTGGACGGCCTTCTCCAGCGCGGCCACCGCGTCGTCGTAACGCCCCTGCGCGTAGTGGATGCGCCCCAGATGCGAGAGCGCGTCGAAGAAGTCGTACGAGTTCTGCTCCACGCTGTCGAGCACCTGCCGATAGAACGTCTCGGCCTGCTCGTACTTTTTCCGGTCGAACCAGATCGCGCCGCAGAAGAGCAGGGCATTCCGGTAAAAGTACGAGTTGAAGAACGGCTGGTTCGGATCGAAGAGCGCGAGGGCATCGCCGAAGAGATGCAGCGCCTCGTCGTGATCGTTCAGCGCGTACGAGTTGAGCGCCTTCAGGGCCAGCGCCTGGGCCGTGACGTTGTCGTTCGGCGAGTAGCGCAGCGACTGGTCGTGCAGCTCCTTCGCCTTCTGGTAGTCGTGCTCCTCGTGCGAGAGGTGGCCGAGCATCACGTACGACTTGTACTTGATGTCGTTGGCCTCGTCGGACTCCTCCGAGGCGCAGGCAGCGCTGAAGCCTTCGCGGGCCTTGGGGAGGTTGCTGGCGTAGAGGGCGGCCACGGCGCGGTAGTAAGTGGCCTCGAGCGTGGTCAGGACGTTGCTGCGCTGGGCGGCCAGCTCGTCGATGAAGCGCGTCACGAGCTGGGCCAGGATGCGGTTGTCGGCGGTGGCATCGACGATGAAGTTCTGCAGGTAGACGAGGCGGTTCTCCAGGATGCGCATCATCTCCAGCATGATGGTGATGCGCTCGCCGTCCTGCTCGGCCTCCTTGAAGAGCGCGGAGAGCTGGCGCTGGAGGGCGGCGTAGTCGCTGTCGTAGCGCTGCGAGGCGGCGTCGGAGAGCTCGCCCGGCTCGCTCTGCAGCCTTCCTTCGAGGGCGATGCGGGCATCGACGAGTTTCTTGATTCGGGTGGTGAGGTCCATCGTTCGAGGTGAATCCTACCGCTGCCGGCGTGCAATCGGGGCGCCAGCGACCTCGAGGAGGCGGAACTCGATCTGGTGGCGATCCTCATCGATCGACTCGACTTGCACGCGCACCCGGTCGCCCAGGCGCAGCTCCCAGCCGGTCGACTCCCCCACCAGACGGTGCTCCCGCTCCCGGAACTGCCAGAAGTCGCCGCCGATGGTCGCCACCGGCACCATCCCCTGCACGTACACCTCGTCCAGCTCGACGAAGACGCCGAACGGCGCCGTGCCTGTCACGATCCCGGTGAACTCCTGCCCGACCTTGTCGCGCATGAAGATCACCTTCTTCCACTCCAGCACCTCCCGCTCCGCCTCCTCCGCCCGCCGCTCGCGATCGCTCGACTGCGCCGCCGTCTGCGGCAGTTGCGCCTCGACCCGCGCCCGCCGGTCGCCGTACATCGGGCCGCTCTCGATGAGGGAAGCCAGCATGCGATGGACGATGAGATCCGGATAGCGGCGGATGGGTGAGGTGAAGTGGCAGTAGTGCTCCAGGGCCAGGGCGAAGTGGCCGAGCGACTCCTCGTGATAGAAGGCGCGCTTCATCGAGCGCAGCACGATGCTGGTCAGGAAGCGCTCCTCCGGCGTCCCCTGCACCGCCTTCAGCACGCGCTGCAGCTCGGCGGGGCGGATGTCCTCCACGTCGCCGCGCAGCGTGAGCTTGAACTCCTTCAGGATCTCGCGCAGGTCCTGCAGCTTCTGCGGGTCCGGCTGCTGGTGGACGCGGTAGAGGCCGGGCTGGCTGGCGAAGACGAGCTCGCGGGCCACGGTCTCGTTCGCGGCGAGCATGAACTCTTCGATGAGGCGATGGGCGACGTTCCGCTCGCTGGCCACGATGGCCTCGATCTCCCCCGACTCGGCGAGCTGCACGTCGGCCTCCGGGAGGTCGAAGTCGATCGAGCCGCGCGCCTCGCGCCGCTCGCGCAGCACCTCGAACAACTCGTGCATCCGCTCGAAGTCGGGGATCAGATAGCCGTAGCGCTCCTCGAGCTCCGGCGTGCGGGCGGTGAGGATGGCGTTCACGTTCGTGTACGTCATCCGCTCCTTCGTCTTGATCACCGACTTGAAGACGCGGCGGTTGACGAAGCGCCCCTTTTTATCGATCTCCATCTCCACGGAGAACGTCAGCCGCTCGATGCGCGGGTTGAGCGAGCAGATGCCGTTCGAGAGCCGCTCCGGGAGCATGGGAATCGCTCTTCCTGGAAAGTAGACGCTCGTCCCACGCTCCAGCGCCTCGACATCGAGCGCATTGCCTTCGGTCACGTAATGCGCCACGTCCGCGATGTGCACGCCGAGGAGGTAGTTGCCGTTCGGGAGGTGCTGGACCTCGACCGCGTCGTCGAAGTCCTTGGCCGTCTCGCCGTCGATGGTGACGATGTTCCGCTCGCGGAGGTCGACCCGTTTGGCGATCTCCTCCTCCTCCACGATGGCCGGGATCTCCTCGGCTGCGATCAGCACCTCATCCGGAAAGTTGTGCGGGATGTGGTGCTTGCGGATGACGACCTCGATGTCGACGCCGGGATCGCCGATGAACCCGAGGAGCTCCAGGACGACGCCGGTGGCGAAGTGCGAGCCGCGGTCGGGATAGCGCTCGATCTCGACGTTCACCATCTCGCCGTCGCGCGCGCCCATCGTCTCGCCCGGCTCGATGAGGATGTCGGTGTCGATGCGAAAGTCGAAGGGGACGACGTACGGCTGCGGCTGCGCGTCGTGGAAGCGGCCGACGACCGTGCTGTGCGCGCGGCGCAGCACCTGCGAGACCTCTCCCTGGATGTAGTCGCGGTTGAAGACCTTCTTGTACTGCGGCCGCTGCTTGTCGGCGCGGACGACGACCAGGTCGCCGTTCATCGCCCCCTTCATCGAGCGGCGGTCGATGTAGAGGTCCGGATCGCTGCCGCTGCCGAGTACCGTGCCGTGGCCGTCGGGATGAACCTTGACCCGGCCGGCGTGATAGGGGGTGAACTCGAGGAGCGAGTAGCGCTTGCCGCGCATGGGAAGGAGGATGCCTTCGCTCTCCAGGTCGTCGACGGCGTGCTCGACGTCCTCCGGTTTCACTTCCGGGTCGCCCAGCCGCTCGCGGATGTCGGCCAGGTTGAGGAGGCGGCTGCCCCTCCGGCGGAGGAGGGAGATGATGCGTTGCTGAAGCTCGGATGTCATTCGGCGAGCAGCTTATAGCGCGGGGCGCTGCCCGCGCGCTACTTGCGGAGCTTGCCGTTCCCGTCGCGGGAAGCGTTCCCGGCGCGGGAAGCGCTGCCGGCGGGGCGGCGGGCGGAGACGCTCTTGGCGGAGATCCGCCGGCGGACGGGGCGGACGGAGTCGGCGAAGCCGTTGAGCATCGTCTGCGTGCGGAGCTTGTTGTGCAGCGTATTGCGATGAACGCCGAGCTTCTTCGACGCCTGCGTCACGTTGCCGCGGCTGGCCGTCATGGCCGCCACGATGTACTTGCCTTCGAACGCCTCCACAGCCTGTTCGAGCGTGATTCCGTTGCCGATCAGCTCGCGGATGATTGCGTTCAAACGGTCATCGATACTTACCATCGATTTAACCTCTGGAGTGCTGCCAGGTCGATTGTGGAGGAGCGAGATTCTACTCCACCGGGCCGCGTACGATGCCACAGATTCTTAGAGTGACGCGAAGAAATTTTTCACCCGCGCGCGACTTGACAACGCAAGAAGAATGACCAATGAGAGCGCGCTGATCGCGGCACCGAAAAACAACGCGCGCGGACGGTAACGCCACTCGATCACGTGACGTCCGTCACCGACATCGACGGCGCGGAACACGTCGAGCGAGAGCCGTTTCGGCGCCGCTTTCCCATCCACCGTCACGCTCCATCCCGGCGCGTCCTGCTGCGCGAGGACGACCGTGCCGGCGGCCGGCGCATCGATCTCGATCGTGGCGTGCGAGGGGCCGAAGGCGAGCATGCGCGCGGGGACGATGCGCCCGCCGGCGAGCTCCAGCCGCGCCATCGGCAACGCGGCGACGTTGCGGTGCACGAGCACCCGCCCGGCGAAGACGACCTGGCGCAGCGTCTCGCGCTTCAGATACCTCGGCGCCAGCACCCAGCCGACGGACATCCGGTCCACCGCGCCCGGCACGCCGCGCACGGCATCGGCGTAGAGGCGCGTGTAGCGCTCCGACGTCACAGGCGCCGCGGTCCAGACGTCGAAGCGGCGGTCGTAGAGATTGAGGTAGCCGGTGATCCACTCCGCCCGCGCCTCGTTCAGCTTCTCCAGCGGGATGCCGACGCGGATGATCTTCGCCTCGCGGCCGATGGAACAGTCGTACGGCACGCGCAGCGGCGGAAACGGCGCGGTCTGGAGCAGCGGCAGCGACACCGGGACGAGCTCGGCGATGACGACGGCGATGACGGCCGCATCGACCCACCACCGCCGCCGCGGAATGCGGCCGAGGCCTTGCACGGCGAGGGCGGTGATCGCCAGGGCCCCGAACGGCATCAGGCGCGAGGGGTAGCGGATGAGCGGGAGGGGGAGGGCGGCGAGGACGATGACGATGATGAGCGCGATCACCGCGGCACGAGACGTGCCGCGGCTGGCGGGCGGGACGCCCGCGCGCCAGAGGCCCGCCAGCGCGAGCACCACGACCATCACGCCGATGTAGATCACCGGCACGTAATGCTGCGAGAGGTGCGGATCGAAGCCGCGCTCGTCGAGGGCGGGACGCACGATGATCCGCAGCCAGTCGAGCGGCTTCATCGTCTCGCGCAGCACGCCGCCGACGCCCGCCGTCCGGTCGCTGCCGCGCAGCGTCTCCAGGAACGGCAGCAGTTGCACGGCGCTCAAGCCGAACGCCGTGGCGCCGGCGGCCGGCGACGAGCGCGGCGCGATCGCAACAAACAGCACGGCGGCGAGGAAGGCGAAGAACGGCTCGCCGCCGAGAAAGGTGAGGGCGAGAGCGAGGCCGCCGAGGAGTGGGCGGCGGTCGAGGGCGGCATGGATCACGAGCGGGATCCAGGCGAAGCTGGCCAGGTTGTTCGAGACGTCGAGCATCGACAGCGTCGGGCCGCAAAGCATCAGCGCCACCGCTCCGAACGCCGCGGCGCCCGGGCTCGCGGAGCGGGCGAAGAGGCGATACGACGTCAGGCCGAGGGCGGCCAGATGGAACAGCAGGTAAAGCATGTAGGCCGTGGCGAACGGCAGCGCCACGAAGAACCATGACGGCGGATAGAAGACGCCCGTCTGCGGGTTGGCCAGCCACGGCTCGCCCGACGCGCTGTA
>DATEOX010000420.1:0-2004 GCA_035273585.1 Thermoanaerobaculia bacterium | reverse complement strand
CCAGCGCTTCGGCGAAATGGAGGTGTGGGCGCTCGAGGCTTACGGCGCGGCCTACACCCTTCAGGAAATGCTCACGGTCAAGTCGGACGACGTGGCCGGCCGTACGAAGGTCTACGAGGCCATCGTTCGCGGCGACGACACCTTCGAGTCGGGCATCCCGGAGAGCTTCAACGTTCTCGTGAAGGAAATGCGTTCGCTCGGCCTCAACGTGGAGCTGACCAATTCCAAGAAGGCCGCCAACGAGCCGGGGCAACTGCCTCCGTCCGAGGCGGCCGAGTAAGCGCCCCGGGCGCTTCACATTCGACGTTCGGCCGCGGCTTCGATGCCGCGGCCCCATGCAATTGCCGGTGCGGGTGCTTATCTAGCGCCCTTCAGCCCAGGAGACGGCGATGAATCAAGAGGTCATGAATCTCTTCAACCAGACGGCCCAGCCGCAGAGCTTCGATCAGATCAAGATCTCGATCGCGAGCCCTGAGAAGATTCTGTCCTGGTCCTACGGCGAGATCAAGAAGCCGGAGACCATCAACTACCGTACGTTCAAGCCCGAGCGCGACGGCTTGTTCTGCGCGCGCATCTTCGGTCCCATCAAGGACTACGAGTGCCTGTGCGGCAAGTACAAGCGCATGAAGTACAAGGGCGTGATCTGCGAGAAGTGCGGCGTCGAGGTGACGCTGGCCCGCGTCCGTCGCGACCGCATGGGCCACATCGAGCTCGCCGCGCCTGTCGCCCATATCTGGTTCCTGAAGTCCCTGCCGAGCCGCATCGGTCTGCTGCTCGACATGACCCTGAAGGATCTGGAGCGCATCCTCTATTTCGAATCCTACATCGTCGTCGATGCGGGCCTGACGCCCCTCAAGGACCGTCAGCTCCTCACCGAGGAGGAGTACATCCGCGCTCAGGACGAGTTCGGCGAGGACTCGTTCACGGCCATGATCGGCGCGGAGGCGATCCGCCGGATCCTGCAGGAGCTCGACCTCGAGAAGACCGCGCAGGACATCCGCGAGGAGATCGCGGTCACCACGTCCGAGCTGAAGCCCAAGAAGCTCATGAAGCGCCTCAAGATCATCGAGGCCTTCGTCCAGTCGGGCAACAAGCCCGAATGGATGATCATGACGGTCGTTCCGGTGATCCCGCCGGATCTGCGCCCGCTCGTTCCGCTCGACGGCGGCCGCTTCGCGACCTCGGACCTGAACGATCTCTACCGTCGCGTCATCAACCGCAACAACCGCCTGAAGCGCCTGATGGAGCTGCGTGCGCCGGACATCATCGTCCGCAACGAGAAGCGCATGCTCCAGGAGGCTGTCGACGCCCTGTTCGACAACGGCCGCCGCGGCCGCGTCATCACCGGCGCCAACAAGCGTCCGCTGAAGTCGCTCGCCGACATGCTGAAGGGCAAGCAGGGCCGCTTCCGCCAGAACCTGCTCGGCAAGCGCGTCGACTACTCGGGCCGTTCGGTCATCGTGGTCGGTCCGGAGCTCAAGCTGCACCAGTGCGGCCTGCCGAAGAAGATGGCGCTCGAGCTGTTCAAGCCGTTCATCTACGCCAAGCTCGACGCCCGTGGCCTGTCCGCCACCGTCAAACAGGCGAAGAAGCTCGTCGAGAAGGAAAAGCCGGAAGTCTGGGACATCCTGGACGAAGTCATCCGCGAGCATCCGGTGCTGCTCAACCGCGCCCCGACGCTCCACCGCCTCGGCATCCAAGCCTTCGAGCCCACCCTGATCGAAGGCGAGGCCATCCGCATTCACCCGCTCGTCTGCACCGCTTACAACGCGGACTTCGACGGTGACCAGATGGCGGTCCACGTGCCGTTGTCTCTGGAGGCACAGCTCGAGGCGCGCGTGCTCATGATGAGCACGAACAACATCCTGCACCCCGCGAACGGCGCGCCGATCATCGTGCCGTCGCAGGACATCGTCCTCGGCGCGTATTACCTCACGATCGAGCCGCGCAAGAAGCCGTCGAAGAACGAGCGCGTCCCGCTCCTCTCGGGCCTGCAGGAAGTGT
>DATEOX010000419.1:0-7339 GCA_035273585.1 Thermoanaerobaculia bacterium | reverse complement strand
GTTCCTCTTCTTCGCCATCGTCCCCGTGGCCACCATCGCGCTGCACCGCCTTGGCTCGCAGGCGGACGAGCGGCTGCGGGCGCGGCTGGCGTGGCGGAGCGACGTCGAAGGCCTGCAGGACCTCGTCTCGCTGCTGTTCGTCGCGCCGTTTTTTCTCGCGCCGTTCCTCTATTTGACGACGTTCAAGTGGGGCTGGCCGGTGCTGATCCCGCTCGCCTTGTCGCAGCTCGCGCCGCGGGCGGTGATCGCGCTGCAGGAGCATCGCTGGCTGCGGCGGCTCTTCGCGCCGGAGCTCCGGCCGGCGCATGCATTGATTCTGACCGAGGCGCTGGCGTGGATCCTGTTTCGGTACGTGGCGACGGGGAAGCGCATCGCGCACATCCCGACCCTCTTCCTCGAGGCGGTCTTCATCCTCTTCTTCCTCACCCTCTTCTGGCTCGCGTTCCTCCTGATCGCGCGGCTGGCCTCTTTCGTTCGCGGAGTCGATCACGAGCGGGTGCTGCAAAGGCTGGCCATCGCCGGGCTGCCGATGATCGTGCTGCCGGTGCTCGGCATCCTCTTCGTCTCGCCATCGATCGCCATCGGGAGCGTGATGGGCGCCGTGACCATCGGGATGCTGATCGCGGTGAGCGGCGAGCGGGCGCCGTCGCCGCGTTTCATCCGCAACGTGGTCGCGTACGCGGCCTTCCCGCTGCTGCTGTACTGCGCGAGCTACGCCTCGACCGCCTCGCTCGTGCAGTGGATCGACCTCTTCCACCGGGGCGAGTCGCTCGGGCCGGCCTCGGATTATCTGCGCGGGAAGGTGCCGTACCGGGATGTCTTCGTCCTGCACGGCCTGATGCTCGACGGCCAGCTCGACGCCTGGCTGATGCAGCTCCTCGGCCGCGACGCAGCGATCGCCATCGCCCGCCCGGTGGTCCTCGGCTCGTTCGCCGTCCCGGCGCTGTGGTACCTCGGGATGGCCGTCTTCGACTCCATCCCGCTCGCGCTCCTGGCCGTCCTCCTCGGCGCGGTGACGACGACGGACAACGAGCGCGCCTTCTTCGAGATCGCCTCCGCCGCGCTGCTCATCGCAGGCCTGCGCTCGAAACGCGCCGCCGCCTTCCTCGGCAGCGGCGTCTTCGCCGCCCTGGCGCTCTTCTTCAGCTTCGACATCGGCCTCTACTGCCTGGGCGGCGCCGCGATCACACTGTTGATCCTGCGCAGATGGCGCGCTCTGGCCGCCTTCGCCGGAGGCTTTCTGATCGGCGCCGCGCCGTTCATCGCCTACCTGGCGACCCGCGGCGCGCTCGGCGCGTTCTTCGAGACGTCGTTCGTCATCTTGCCGCGGATCATCGACGCCGTCTGGTCGCTGCCGTTCCCCGACCTCACCCGCGTCTTCCGCAGGGACCTGAGCCTCCGAACCATCTCCGAGTTCTTCCTGTACGAGCCGTTCCGCTTCGTCCTCAACCCGCTCGTGATCGGCATCGCCATCCTGGTGTTGCTGCGGCATGTCATCCTGAGCCGCGGAGACGGCGAAGGATCTCCTCGCAAGAGCCGGGAGATCCTTCGCTTCGCTCAGGATGACACGCGGTACGTCGCCCTCCTCGCCCTCACCGCCTTCGCCGCCCTCACGCAGCGCAGCGCGGTCGGCCGGGCCGACTTTCCGCACCAGTACTTTTCGGCATTCCTCATCGGGCCGATCATCCTCATCCTCCTCCTGTTCCTGGCGCGCGGCGCGCGGCGCATCTGGGCGACGGGCGACCGCTCCGCGCAGGCATTCGTCGTGCTCGCCGCGGCGGCGCTCTTCCCGCTCCTCTTCGCCGCGCTCTGGGTGCCGGACATCATCAACATCCGCATCGACGACACGCTGCACTACCAGGGGCGCGTCAGCCGCATCGGCTTCCGCGATCCGGAGGCGGAGGAAGTGCGCAACCGCATCGACTCGATGCGCTACCACGTCTTCGAGCTGACCAGACCCGGCCAGCCGATCTTCGACTTTTCCAATCAGCCGGCCTTCTACTTCTACTGCGACCGGCCGAACCCGACGCGCTTCTATCAGGTGCCGATCCTCTCCCCGCCGGCGTTCCAGCGCGAGGCGATCGTGGAACTGGAGCGGGCGAAGCCGCCGCTGGTCATCCGCCGCTCGCCGCAGCAGTTCGACATCTTCGATAACGTCGACAACACGACCCGCGCGCAGGCGCTCGCGGCGTACATCGACGCGCATTACGCCTATGCACGCTCCGTCCGCGGCGTGGAGCTCTGGACGCGCAAGCAGCCCGAGGCGCGGTTCGAGCTCGCTTCCTACATGCGCCGCATCCGGATGCCGAGCGAGAAGGAGCTGGAAGTCACGGGTGGCCGCACGCGGCTCGTGTTCCCCTCCGTCGGCAGCCTGCCCGGCGCGAACCAGACCTACTGGCGCTCCGACCTCGTGCTGCACAACCCGATGAAGCAGCAGATGCCGCTCGCCCTGCGCTACGTGACGGGTGACCTCAAGATCGACCGCCGCTTCACGCTCGGCGGAGGGCGGAGCATCCGCTGGGAGGATGTGGTGCGCAGCCTCTTCAGCGCGCCGGAGTCGCGCGGCGTGCTCTGGATCGAGTACCGCGGCGAGCGCGGCCCGGTGGCGCGGGTGAAGACGTACGACACGGCGCACGAGGCGAAGGCCTCGCTCGAGTCGCCCCTCTCCATGCGCGACGCGGCGACGGCCGGCTCCGACGCGCCCGACCTCACCCTGGTCGGCATCCCCGGCGGCGGCCAGCAGCTCCGCCGCGTCAACCTCGGCGTGGTGAACGTCGGGGCCATCCCGGCCAGCTTCCGCATCACGGTCCACACCCGCGATGGCGCGCGCGTGGGGCGCAAGGTGGAGCTCGGACTTCCGGAGGACGAGTCGTTCCTGCTCAACGACGCGGAGACCGAGCTGCGGGCCGCGCTCGACGAGAACGCGACCGTGCACGTGGAGTTGATCGCCGGGACGTGCGTCGCCTACGCGAGCGTGGTGGGCGCCGGCGGGGACAACCAGTTCATCCCCGCCGTGCCGTCACCGACGCCCTAAGCGCCCCACTTTTTCAGCAGCGCCTTCGCATCCTCGACCGCCGTCAATTGCTCGACCTCGTACGCAGCGTCGTTCGGCGCGGCGATCGTGTCGCGCAGCATCTGGATGGCCTGGGGCTTGGTGTTCGAGTCGTTGCTGACCATCGCCTCGGCCAGGAAGACGCGGGTGATCTTGTTCGCCGGGTCGACCTTCAGCGACTCGTTGAGCAGCTTCACCGCTTCCTTCGATGATGCCCAGCCGGTGATGAACGGCACGTGCGGCGTCTGGTCGTGGAGCCGGCCGAGGACGCGGGCGGGGGAGCCGCCCTCGAGCTTCGGATCGATGAGCATGGCGATGGTCGCCTCGCGCTTGATGCGATCGGCAGCGCCCTCGCGAACGGCGGCCATCTTGCCGTAGGCCAGGGCCCACTCGCCCCAGTTCACGGCGTCCCAGAGGTAAGTCTCGCCGGCGCCGGGAATCGTGCGCGCCGCGTCGGCGACCTGCTTCTCCGTCGCCTTCGTGACCGACTTGAGGCCTTTCGCGGTGAGCTGCCGGTCGACGAGCGCGACGGCTTCCTCGCCGGCCTTCTTGGCCGTGCTGTAGATCCTCTTCTTGTCCTCGTTATTCGAGGTCGTGTAGGCGCCCTTGAAGCGGTAGGCGCGGAGCAGCTTCCAGCGCGCCTCGAGGTCGTTCGGGTTGGCCGCGACCGCCTTCTGATAGGCGGCGATGGCCGCATCGATGTGCTGCGCCGATGCACGTGCGCCCTGGCGCCCCTCGGCGCGGGCGTTCCAGTGCTGGTCGCCTTCCGCCGTCTGGGCCAGCGCGGCGGTGGCGAGGAGAGACACGAGTCCGAGAATGGCAAGCGCTTTTCGCATCCGGCGATTGTAGTGCGAATGGCACGGCCCGTGAACTCATCCGTATCGATGCGAACCGCCGTTGCCGCCGCCCTCGTGCTCGCCCTCGCTGCCTGCCGCGGCGAGCCGACGCCGCGCGACTATCAGAACAATCCGCCGGCGATGACCCACCCGGTCGACAGCTCCGCGCAGTCGCCGAGCAATCAGGGGATGCCCGGCCCGAAGCCGGAGCCGAGCACGGCCGCGGAAGGGAAGACGACGCAGCCGGTGATGCAGACCACGGATACGAAGCTCCCCGACCAGGCGCCGACCACCGCGACGACCGCGACGCGCTAAGATGCGCGCCCCGTGCGCGTCGTCTTCCTCGGCACTCCCGAATTCGCCGTCCCCACCCTCGATGCTCTGGCCGAGGACCACGAGATCGCGCTGGTCGTCGCGCAGCCGGACAAGCCCGCCGGGCGGGGGATGAGGATGCAGGCGCCGGCCGTCGTCGCGCGCGCCCGCGAGCTCGGGCTGACGGTTGCCCAGCCGGCGAAGGTGCGCGACGAGGCGTTCCTGCAGGAGGTCGAAGGGCTGCGGCCGGACGTCGGCATCGTGGTGGCGTACGGGAAGATCCTGCCCGCGCGTCTGCTGAGCATCCCGCGGCTCGGCTTCCTCAACGTGCACGCCTCGGTGCTGCCGCGCTGGCGCGGCGCGGCGCCGATCCAGCGGGCCATCGAGGCGGGCGATTTGACCACCGGCGTCACCATCATGCGCGTCGACGAAGAGCTCGATCACGGGCCGATGCTCGCCGTCGAGACGACGGAGATCGGGCCCGACGAGCGGACGCCGTCGCTCGCGCGGCGGCTGGCGCAGATCGGCGGGGAGGCGCTCGCCCGCGTGCTGCGCGCGATGCCGCCGGAGGTGGAGCAGGACCACGCGCGCGCCACCTACGCGGCGAAGATCGACAAGGCCGAGGGCGCGGTGCGGTGGGAGGAGCCGGCGAAGCGGATCTACGACCGCTTCCGCGCCTTCGACCCGTGGCCGGGGCTGTTCACGCCGGAGCTGAAGCTGATCGATCTCCGCCCGGCGGACGGCAACGGCGCGCCCGGCACCATCCTGAAGATCGACGACGGCGTGACCGTTGCGGCCGGCGACGGCGCGCTGCGGGTCATCACCATGCAGCGGCCGGGGAAGAACCGCGCGCCGGCCGGAGAGGTGGCGCGGTCGCTGAGTCTGCGCGCCGGGGACCGGATGCCGTGATGGGGCGAGGGGTCTCGCGGAAGAGCCTTCTCCCCGCGCGGCGGGGAGAAGATGGCCGAAGGGCGGATGAGGGGCGCAAGCCGTGACCGAGCGCCAGCGCGCGCTGCAACTGCTGCGTCGCATCGAGCGCGAAGGGGCATTCGCCTCGCTGCTCCTCCAGAACGAGACCGGCTTCGTGCGCACCCTCGTCCTCGGCGTGCTTCGCTGGCGTTCGCGGCTCGACTTCGCCGTCGACGCGCTGGCGAAGCGCGCCATCGAGCCGGAGGTGCGTGATCTTCTGCGCCTCGGCGCCTATCAACTCATGTACATGGATGTCGCCAAGTACGCGGCGGTCGGCGAGACGGTGGCGCTCGCGCCGCACCGCGCGCGCGGCTTCGCCAATGCGATCCTCCGCCGCATCGCGGACGGCAAGGCGCCCGAGCCGCGCGACCTCGCCACCCGCACGGCGCATCCGCCGTGGCTGATCGAGCGCTGGACGCGTATGTACGGCGAGGAGCGGACCGCGCGCATCGCCGCGGCGAACCAGGAGCTGTCGTATCCGGACGTCATCATCGATGGCGAGCTGCCGCCGGATGCCGAGCCGTCGCGCCTCGTTGACGGCATCGCGAAGCTGAAAGGGTCGTCGGCCGGCTTCTACGGCATCGATGAAGGAAGCGCGGTCATCGCCGCGATCGCCGCCGCGACGGCAGACGAGGTGCTCGACCTCGCCGCGGCGCCGGGCGGCAAGACGCGCGTGATGCGGAAGCGCGGGGCGCGCGTCGTCAGCAACGATGTATCCATTGCGCGGCTGCGGCCGCTCATCGGCGCGAGCAATCGCATCGTGGTCAGCGACGGGCGCAAGCCGCCGTTCCGGCGACAGTTCCGAACCGTTCTGCTCGATGCGCCGTGCAGCGCGACCGGAACCATCCGCAAGAGTCCCGAGCTCAAATGGCGGCTGCAGGAACAGGACGTCGCCTCGTTCGCCACGCTGCAGCGCGAGCTTCTTGCATCGGCCATGAAGCTGGCTTCGGAGACGGTCGTCTATTCGACCTGCTCGCTGGAGCCGGAGGAGAACGATGAGGTGGTGCGCGGCTATGAGCGGCTCGACGTGAGCGCGTACGCGCCCGAGGGCGTGAAACCATGGATCGAAGACGGAGTGCTGCGCCTCACGCCCGAGTCGGGGGCGGACGGCTTCACAGCATTCGCGCTGCGCACTAGGATGAACCGCTGATGCCACGCGACCTCGCCATCGGCAACGGCTCGTTGCTGATCAACTTCGACGCGCAGTACCGGATGGCCGACTTCTACTTCCCGCACGTCGGGATGGAGAACCACGCTGCCTCCTCGTTCCGGTTCGGCGTCTGGGCGGACGACCGCCTGTGCTGGGTCGAGGACTCCTCCTGGCACAAGTCCCTCGGCTATCTCCGCGACACGCTCGTGACCGACGTGCGGTGCGATTCCGAGGAGCTGGGCCTGCGGCTGCGCTGCTACGACGCGGTCGATTCCGATGCGAGCGTCTTCATGCGCAAGATCGTGGTGCGCAACCTGCGCGCCGAGGCGCGGGAGATCAAGCTCTTCCTGCACCACGACTTCAGCCTGTACGGCAACCCGATCGGCGACACGGTGTACTTCGATCCCGAGTCGCAGGCGCTCATCCACTACAAGATCCGGCGCTACGTGCTGATCAACAGCGAGAGCGGCATCGGCGAGTACGCCTGCGGAAAGAGCGGCATCGGCGGCGTGGACGGCACCTGGCGCGATGCGGAGGACGGCGCGCTCTCGATGGCCCCCATCGCGCAGGGGGCGGTCGACTCGACGTTCGCCATCCCGCTGGCGCTGGAGGCCAGCGGCACGGCCACCACGTTCTACTGGATCTGCACCGGCTCGCGGTATGGCGAAGTCCGTAAGCGCGACCAGGCCATGCGCGCGGAGACGGCGGCGCGTGCACTGGCCCGCACCGCGTCGTACTGGTACACCTGGCTGAACAAACCGGCGGTGGAGCTCGACGAGCTGCCGGACGAGATCGCCGATCTCTACCGCCGCTCGCTCCTCATCCTGAGCACGCAGTGCGACCGCGGGGGCGCGGTGCTGGCGGCGAACGACTCCGACATCCAGTGGGGCCACAACGACCACTACTCGTACATGTGGGCCCGCGACGGGGCGTTCGTCTGCGACGCGCTCGACCGCGCAGGCTTCCCGGAGATCACCCGCCGCTTCCTGGAGTTCGCCCACAAGGTGATCAAGGACGACG
>DATEOX010000418.1:0-2658 GCA_035273585.1 Thermoanaerobaculia bacterium | reverse complement strand
TTCCACTCTGACTATCTGATTCGTGAGTCCGCGCTACTTTTTCGCGGATTGATTCTTTTCGTCGGCCATTCCGTTTCGCAGACCCTGCGCCGGGTGCGCTTGTGAGGGGACGCTGCTTCGTGCTGCTGAGATCGCGTTTTCCGCCATCCCGCGGTGAGCCGTCACCGCGAGGATGTCTCGGCGGAGCTGTCCGTCTGAACCAGCCATCCTTCCGCGGAGTCGAGCGCTTTCCTCGTCGACTCGCCCAGGATGGCGGTGCCGCGGTAGACCTCAACCGGGCCGCTGAACATCAGCTTTCTCGATCTCGAAGCCTCCTCGTGCGCCTCGTCGCTGAGGCCGGTGACGTACAACCTCCCACCCGCAGCCCCGATCTGACGCGCATAGCCGCTGAGGACTTCGACCAGTGTCGCGCCGAAGCTCTTTCTGCCGCGCATGCGAAGGATGACCACGGGACGTTCCGTGCCGCGGGCTGTCGGCAGCAGGTTCCCGAGCGTCCGGGCACCGGCATAGAAGAGCTGTCCGTAGACGTCGAGAACCATCACCTCGTTCGAGCGCAGCGAAGGGGGCGGCCGGCGTTCCTCGATTCTGCCATCCGGACGCTGGGTCAATTCCACGAGCTTGATGTCCGTCGACGCATCGTTGACATACAGGATTGCGGCGAGAACGACGCCGATGCCCACCGCGGCCTGAATGGGCAGGAGGATCGCCGCGAGAAATGTCGTGGACGCGGCGAGCCGCGAACGCCACCCTGCCTGCCAGATCGACTGCAGATCGGCCGGCTTGAGGCCGCGGGCGCCGGCGAGGATGAGCAGAGCTGCCAGGGCCGGGATCGCGATGTATCCGACCAGCCGGGGAATGGTCACGACGATGATTGCCATCCACAGCCCTGCGAAGATCGTCGACCAGCGGGTCATCGCTCCGGACACGACGTTGAGAGCAGTCGAGCTCACCGACCCACCGACAGGCAGTCCTCGGAACAATCCCGACACCACGTTTGCGCAGCCGTTGGCGACGAAATCGCGTGACGCGCTGGTGCTCGCTCCATCCGGGTTCGTCAGGGTCTGGCTGACGCCGATACCCTGCACCAGGGTCACGAGGGTCAGAGAAAGCGCGCCGGTGAGGAGATTGAACGCGGCGACGAACGACGGCAGCGACGGCTCCGGCACGCCGCCTCCGATTTCGCCGGCGGAGCGCACCGTGGGCACCGACGAAAGACCGCCGAATGCGACTGCCATCGAGGGGAGAACGATGGCCAGCAGGCGCCCCAGATTCCCCAGTGGCGTCCGAGGAAGAAACAACGCCAGACCGAGCGCAACGAGTCCGACGACGAGCGGCCAGCGGTCGAGAGAGCGCGCGTTCTCCAAAACCTCGAACGCCTGCACGATCTTCGTCGTGGCCTGCGGGCGGTATCCCGTGATCGTCGGGATCTGGCTGATGATCAGGAGCACGGAAATGCCGGCCAGCAGCCCGGTGATGACCGAGTAGGAGACGAAGCGTGCCAGGCGGCCGAAGCCGAGCATCCCGGCCATGAGCTGAAAGATGCCGGTGATGACGACGAGCACGAAGAGCGAGTTCTCGCGGGCGGCCGGATCGATTCCGGTGAGTGCCTGGCTGGCCGTCAGGGAGGCGGCAGCAGTGGTGGTGATCATCATCAACTGCGTGCTCGAGAACAGCCCGCCGATGATCGGACCGATCATGGTCGCATAGAGCCCGTACAGCGGATTGACGCCCACGAGTGCGGCGTTGGCCATGCCGTCGGATACGTTGTTGATGGCTCCGTTCAAACCCGCGACCGCGTCCTGGCGCAACGAGCGCCGTCCCGGGAGGCGTCGGAGATGATTGGCCACCGCCTCGCGCAGTTCCCGCAACCCGGGCTGGTCTACACCGTTCGCAGGATCGTGCTGCATCGCGCCATCATAGGTGGATCGCGGCGCCGTCTCAGCCGGTCCGCGTGTCGTGAAGCCACGCGCTTGCCGTAGCCACCGCGCGTTTCGTCGATTCGCCGAGCACTTGTTCAGCCGGTACGATCTGGACGCCTTCATCCAGATCGAGTTTTCCGGCGCGGCGCAATTGCCTCGCAACTTCCCGATGCACGCCGCTGAGGTAGAGCCGTCCCTCAACTTCAGCGAGCGCGTCGCTGTATTCGTCGAGGACCTCGATCAGCGTGGCGCCCACTCGCGTATATCCGCGCATGCGCAGGATCACCACGGGCCGGGTCGCGCCCTCAGGACTGGGCAGCACATCCGAGAGTGTGCGCGCACCGGCGAAGAACAGACTTCCATCAACGTCCAGTACCGTCACGCTACCGCTTCGAAGCTTGGCCGGTGGAGCGCTCTCCGCAACGCGCCCATCTTCCAATCGAACGAGCTCGCGAACGTTCACGTCGCTGGCTGAGGACTTCAGATAGAGAATGATCGTGAGCAGCACACCGATCGCGACCGCCATCGGGACGGGCAGGATCAGCGTCGCGACGAATGTCGCCATGATCGACCAGCGGGCCGCTCCGCCTGTGTTCCAGATCGAGCGGACCTCCCGGAGATCGATCGCGCTCAGGCCGGCGATGATCATCAAAGCAGCCAGCACTGCCATCGGCACTTGACCGACCAGCCCCGGCACGAGGAGGACGATCACCAGCATCCAGACGCCGCCGAGGACCCC
>DATEOX010000417.1:0-6264 GCA_035273585.1 Thermoanaerobaculia bacterium | reverse complement strand
CCCAGAAGCCGAAGTCGTAGCGGCGCTCGTGACCGTTCACCGGCGCCACATCGACGTCCATGGCGATCGTCGTGGCCCGCTCGCCGAACGCGGCGCTCTCCTCCGGCGCCACCGTCACGACGGCGTCGTAGCGCAACGCGGCGCTCTGCTCGAGGGCCCGCGCGCGCCAGGCATCCCAGCGCCAGAACACGCGCGCCGTCGTGCTGCGGGCGGCGCCGGCGCGCTCGTGCATCCCGCGCGCGGCGGAGTCGATGGCGTCGAGGATTCGGCGCCGCGCGGGGAGGAAGCGGTAGACCACCGGATCGGTGCGCGTCAGCAGTACGATGGCCACGTCGAACGTCCCGTGCCGCTCCTCCGCGCGGCGCAGCGCGTCGCGCCAGTCCCACGGCGTGGCCAGGATGGTGTGGAACGGTGTGCGGTGCATCAGCACGCGGCCGATGCCCTTGAGCAGCTCCGCGCGCGAGGCGTGCACGGTCTCGACCTCCACGCCGTCGCGCGGCGCGGTGTCGTCGGGCGTGACGAGGACAATCGTCGCGTCGCGGCGCAATGCCTCGATCCACATCGTGGCGCGCACACGATCGCCGGTGTACGGGGGCCACGGAGCTCGGGGGGCAATCAGGAGGACCTTCACTGACTGGCGAGCATCGTACACCTGCGGTAGAGCTCGATGTACGCGTTCGCTGCATCCGTCGATGTCGGAACGTCTCGCGGCACCGCGACCGTGCCGCCGCGGTTGATGATCTCCGCCAGGCCGGCGGCGCCGGCCCAGCACGGCGCCAGCCATCCGCCGCCCTGCTCGCGGATGCGCGCGCCGAGTGCCGCGTGGTCGAAGGCGATGACCGGCACGCCGGCCTGCCAGCACTCGGAGAGGGCCACGCCGAAGCTCTCCTCGAAGAGCGAGGGGAGGACGACGCGGCCGATGCGGTGTCGGGCGAGCAGCGACGGCAGCGCGCCGGCGCGGTAGTAGCCGTGCCTGCGGATGCTCGGCGGCAGCGCGACGTCGCCTCCTCCGAACGCGTGCCACTGCAGACCGGGCGTGAGCTCCGCCAGCTCGGCGAGGAGACCCGCCCCTTTGTGCCGCTTCATCGCGCCGGCGAACGCGATGTGCGGGCCGCCGGCGGTGATGCCCGACGCGGGGACACCGGGCTCGATGATCTCGCCGTCAACGTCATACCGGTCGCGCAGGAAGCGTGAGGCGAAGACGACCACGCGCGCCGCGTCGAGCAGCTCGCGCGGGGCGGTCATGTCGTGCACGCTGACCATCAGCGAGACGCCGTCATGCAGCACGTCTTCCGGCCGCACGCCGAACGTCCCCTCCAGATGGATCGTCCGCGCGCCGGTGATGGCCAGCGCCTCGGCCACGCTCCCCACCCGCCGCCCGTGCGACGGCAGCTCCAGGAAGCCGGGCGAGTAGAGGGCGACGTCGCGCATGGTGCGCTCCGCGCGGAGGCGGAAGAGCAGTTGGGTCGGCACGCCGCCGAGGCGCGGCGAGACGCCCATCATCGAGACGTTGAGGATGGGGATCGCGCTCGGCTTCGCGCCTCGAACGAGGAGAGACCCACGGTGCAGCGACTCGGAGACGCGTTCCTGAACGCGGCGAACAGCCGAGGAGAGGCCCTCGGTGCGGACCACCCGGGCGACGGTGCCGATCATCGCAGGACCGACTCGTACACCCAGGCAATCTCCGTCGCGTGGACGTCGGACCGCTTCGGCTGCGGCAGCCGCTGTGACCAGGCGTCGACGATCGACGGATCATCGACGAGCCGCCGTGCGATGCGCCGCAACGCGACGGCGTCGCCGGCCGGGAACAGCTCGCCGCACGCGCCGTCGTCGAACATTTCCGAGAGCGCGCCGCCAGCCGTGGCTATGACCGGGACGCCGCAGGCCATCGCCTCGCGCGCGGCGAGGCCGAACGACTCCAGCCCGATGGACGGCACGAGCAGCACGTCCATCGCGGCGAAGACGCGCTCCTTCTCTTCCTCGCGGAAACGCCCCTCGAAGCGGATGGAAGGGCAGCGGCCGCGCAGCTCCGCGGCGTAGTCGGGATACGCCGCGCAATCGCCGAAGACGAGCAGCTCGGCGTCGGGCAGATCGTGCAGCGCGTCGGCGGCGACGTGCAGCCCCTTGTGCGGCGCGACCGTACCGACGTACCCGAAGCGCAGCGGCCGCGCGGCGGGCGGGCGCGGCGTGCAGCGCGCGTTCACGGCGATGCCGTACGGGATCACGTGGATCGGCTTCTTCAGCATCGGCGCGTAGTCGCCGCGGATGGCCTCAGAGCCGACGATGTACGCGTCGGCGGCATCGAGCGCGGCCTGCGCCGCGCGGCGGCGGACGGCGTGCAGCAGGCGGTTGCTGGCCGCGATGTTGGTCAGCGTCACGCAGCGCGCGCACTTGTCGACGGCCGGGCCGGAGCAGCGGTTGCCGTGGCGGTCGAACTGGTTGACCCGCGCGCAGCGGAACCACCAGTCCTGAATCTGGAGCACGATCGGGATGCGCAGCCGGCGGGCGACGCGCATCAGCGAGAAGGAGTGGCCGGCGAGGTGATGGACGTGCAGCAGCTCGGTCTCTTCCTCACGCAGAAAGCGCTCGAAGTCGCGCTCCAGCGGCCGGTTCGAGATGCCGTTGCGGCGCAGCGGATCGCGCGCCGTGAAGTGGTTGGCCACGAGGCGCACGCGCATGGCGCCGTCCATCAGCTCCACCGCCTCGCCGTCCTCGCGCGCCGGATCGGCCGAGCGGGTGTAGACCGAGACGCGCTGCGTGGCGCATTGCTGCCTGGCCAGCCAGTACGCGTACAGCTCCGTCCCGGCCTGCTGGAACGGCGGCCAGCCGTGGACGAGATGCGTGATGCGCCGACCTTCCGACGACACGTTGATCCGCGCCCGGACCGCGGCGAGCGGGTCGCGCTTCATGAACTCGGCGATGGTGGCCAGGTAGCGCGGATGGAGGCGGCGCAGCGTTTGCGCGGCCTGGCGCTGGAGCGCCGTGCGCGAGGCGCCGAAGCTGCGGTGGCCGGCGTGCTCGATGAACGTCGCGTCGTCGGCGACGTGCAGCCAGCCGCGGGCGATGGCGCGCATGCAGAAGTCGTTCTCCTCGCCATAGCCGAGGCCGAAGCGGGCGGCGTCGAAGAGCCCGATGTCGTCGAGGAGAGCGCGGCGGATGTAGAAGCAGACGCCGACGCCGGTGGGGAGGCGCGGATAGTCGCGGGCCGAGACGCTCTCGATGTGCGCGGCGAAGGCGGCCGCATCGAGGCCGGCCGGCAGGAGGTTCTCCTCGAACGCGCGCGGGACGGAGCAGAGCGTGGCATGGTTCGAGAGCGGCGTCACCGTCCCGACGTCGCCCGACGAATAGGCGGCGGCCATCAGCTTCCCGATCCAACGCGGCGTGACGATCGTGTCGCTGTTGAGCAGCACCACGTCGCGATCCGAGGCGCTCATGCCGCGGTTCACCGCACCGACGAAGCCGCGGCGCAACGGATTGCGCAGCACGTGAAACGGCGCGACGAGCCGCTCGATGGCCTTGCTCTGCGGCCCGTCGAGCACGACCAGCAGCCGGTGCCGATCGAGGTCCGTGCAGGCCGTGACGCTCTCCAGGCAGGCGCGCAGCGAGTCGGCCGCGCCATGGACCGGGACGATCACATCCACCGCTTCGGGTGGCGGGGCGGGCGGGCGTCCGCCGCCGCGCGTCCAGTCGATTGCCTTCACCGCGATGATTGTAGGGGTTGAAACGCCGAGTCCGCTCGCGTACAACGATCGCGAGTGACGTCCATCTCACCCGCCATCCTGCTGCTCGAGCGCCGCAACGCCGCCGGCCCGCTCCGCCTCGGCGGCGAGTTGCGCGACCTCGCCCGGCAGTCGTCGCTTCTCTTCGAGCTCGTCCACCGCGACCTCACCGTCCGCTACAAGCGCTCCTTCCTCGGCTTCTTCTGGACGATGCTCCATCCGCTGCTGCTGATGCTCATCTTCGCCGCGGTGTTCTCCAACCTCTTCCGCTTCCAGACCCCGCACTACGAGACGTACTTTTTGTCCGCGTATGTCGCGTGGAACTTCTTCGCCCAGACCGTGGTGAACGCCATGGCCTCCATGGCCTGGAACGGCAACCTGATGAAGCGCGTCCGCGTGCCGCTCTCCATCTTCACCCTCTCCACGGCGATCTCCGGCCTGGTGAACCTCTTCCTCTCGATGGCCGTGCTGCTGGCCATCATGATCGCCGTGCGCGCGCCGCTCCGGCCGTCGCTGCTCTTTCTGCCCGTCAGCCTGGCGATCCTGTTCGTCTTCACGCTCGGCGTCTCGCTGGCGCTGACCGCGGTCTCGGTCTTCTTCGGCGACGTGCGGGAAATGGTGCAGGCGGGGATGCCGGCGCTGATGTACCTGACGCCGATCATCTATCCGATGGCCATCGTGCCGGAGCGCTTCCAGTGGCTGGTGCGGATGAACCCGCTGATGTACATCGTGGAGCTCGTCCGCCTCCCGATCTACTACGGCGTCGTCCCCTCGGCGCGCATCACCGCCGGCGGAGTGATCGTCGCCGCCGCCTCGCTGACCGTCGGCTGGATGATCTTCCGCCGTCTCGCGCCGCGCTTCCACGCGCACCTCTGATCATGAACGCCCTCGAGCTGCATGCCGTCAGCGTCCGCTACCGGGAGCGGAAGATCCGCAGCCTGAAGGAGGCGGTGGTGCGAGGGCTCACCGCGCGGGTGCGACCGGAGTGGTTCTACAGCCTGCGCGAGGTTTCGCTGAATGTCGGCCGAGGCGAGGCGGTGGGCGTGATCGGCGCGAACGGCGCGGGCAAGTCGACGCTCCTGCGCGTGGCGGCCGGCATCACCTCGCCGTCCAGCGGCGTGGCCATCACGCGCGGGACGATCGCCCCGGTGATGGAGCTCGGCACCGGCTTCGAGGCGGAGCTCTCCGGCCGCGAGAACATCTTCTTCAACGGCGCGCTCCTCGGGCGCACGCGGGCCGACATGCGCGCGCGCCTGGACGAGATCATCGCCCTCTCCGGCCTCCAGTCGTTCGTCGACCTGCCGCTCCGGACGTACTCGACCGGCATGGTGGCGCGCCTCGCCTTCGCCGTGGCGACGACCATCGACGCGGAGACGATCCTCCTCGACGAGATCCTGGCCGTCGGCGACGCGGCGTTCCAGCGCCAGTGCAACGAGCGGATCGAGCGCTTCGTGCACGGCGGCCATACGGTGGTCGTCGTCTCGCACGACCTCGACGCGGTGGAGCGCCTCTGCCCCCGCGCGGTCTGGATCGCCGACGGCCAGCTCGCCGCCGACGGCGACGCGGCGGAGGTCGTGGCCCGCTACCGGGCGTTCATCGCCGACCGCCGCTCGGTGCGCCAGAGCTCCGCCGCCGCGTCGGCGTAGACGAGCGTCCCTTCCGGCTTCACGTCGCAAGGGCGCTTCGGGATCAGCACGTAGTCGAAGTCCCGGCCCCGCTCCCGCCCGCCGTAGTACAGCAGCCGCTCCGCGCCGCAGACGAGCAGGACGCGTTTGCCTCCCGCCTGCTGCAGCGCGCGATACTCGGGGACGCGCTTCTCGATGTACGCCTGCCGCTGTGCGCTGGTGATGGGCGGCGGCCCTTGCCTGACCAGGCAGAACGCCGCATACGCGAAGGCCGGCGCGACGGCGACGATGGCCGCCGCCCTGCGCCACCGCTCCGGCACGACGCCCGCCGCGACGATGCTTACCAGCGGCACGAGCGGCAGCAGGTAGCGCGAGTCCTGGGGCAGGAAGGCAAAGATGGCCAGGTACCCGAGGCAGAGCGCGCCGATCCAGTGCCGCCTGACGATGGCGATGAGCATCCCGACGGCGAACAGCGGCGAATACGGCGGCTGGAAGTTGACCCGCTGGCGGGCGAAGGTGATGTCCCACAACACCCTCACCGGCCACACCGGCTCATGCCACGGCATGGCCCACGCGCCGCCGCCGAAGAAGGGGAAGAACGGACTGCCGCTCAGCGCGACGATCACCGTGTACATCGGCAGCACGGCGGCGACGAACGCCAATGCGAAGCGCTTTTTCATCACGACGTACAGCAGCGCCGCCACCGCAAAGTACCAGCCGAGGTACTTCACGCTGCAGGCGGTGCCGAGGAGGAAGCCGGCCACGGCCGGGTGCTCGTCGAGGCAGACGAACGCCGCCCCGACGAAGAGCATCAGCGCCGCATCGACGTACGTGATGGTCGCCATCTGCACGACGATCGGGCTGCCGATGGTCAGCGCGGCCGCGAGGACGCCGTGCCGCTCGTACAGCACCGCCGCGAG
>DATEOX010000416.1:0-17325 GCA_035273585.1 Thermoanaerobaculia bacterium | reverse complement strand
TGTCATCCTGAGCCGCGAAGACGGCGAAGGATCTCCCCGTTCTTGCCGGGAGATCCTTCGCCGTCTTCGCGGCTCAGGATGACACGGCCTTTCACGGCACCACGACCGGCTTCAGCTCCTCTTCCTTCCTCGACGGGAAGGCGATCGACCACAACCGCATCAGCGGCCCGGAGGTCAGGTACAGCACCGCGGCGAGGAGCGCGAGCTCCTTCGGCCAGGCGAAGCCGATGGCGGCGATGAGGGCCAGCACGAGGATGGCGAACAGCGGCCGCTCCTTCTGCATGTTCAGCCCCTTCTGGCTGCGGTAGCGGATGGGCGAGACCATGGAGAACGCCACGCACGCCGTCACGATGAGCATCATGATGGCGAAGCGCTTGTCCACCACCGGCGCCGGCGCGTAGTTGATGATCGCCGCGAGGGTCAGCGCGCCGGCGGGGCTGGGGAGGCCGGCGAAGTAGCGGTAGTCGCTCTTGCCGGTCATCAGGTTGAAGCGGGCCAGGCGGAGCGAGACGGCGGTGAGGAAGAGGAACGCGATGCCCCCGCCGAGGTTGCCCAGGATGTGCAGGGCCCAGGCATAGACCAGGACCGCGGGGGCGGCGCCGAACGTGACGACGTCCGCCAGCGAGTCGTACTCCTTGCCGAACTCGCTGGTGGCGCCGAGGGCGCGGGCGATCAGGCCGTCGAAGGTGTCGAAGATGGCCGCCACGAGCAGCGAGATGCAGGCGATCTCGAAGAAGTGGCTGGCCAGGTCGGCCCGATTCTGGGTGATGGCCTGCAGGCCGCGCGTGGAGTTGATGATCGAGCGGAAGCCGAAGAAGAGGTTCAGGATGGTGAGCGACGTCGGGATGATGTAGACGCCGCGGCGGAGGTTGGTGCGGAGCGCGCCCGGCTGCCTCATGAGCCGATCTCCGCGATCACGGTGAGCGCGACCTTCACCTTGTCCCGCATCCGCACTTTGATCAGCGCCTCGGCGGGGAAGAAGGCATCGACGCGCGAGCCGAACTTGATCATCCCCAGCCGCTCGCCGCGGCCTACCTCGTCGCCTTCCTTTTTGTCGAACACGATGCGCCGGGCGAGGAGGCCGGCGATCTGCTTGAACGCGACCGTGACGCCGCGCGGGTCGGTGATCACCACCAGGTTCTGCTCCGCCTCGCGGCGGGCGTGGACGATGCGCCCGCTGATCGGCGCCCGGTTCACGTGCACGTCGAAGACCGACATCAGGATGCTGATCTGCTTCGTCAGCCCGGGCCAGACCTCGCCGTCCGGGATGTCTTTGATCTGCACGACCGTGCCGTCGGCAGGGGAGAGGACGTCGACGTGGCGCGCGGAGCCGGCGCGGTGCGGATCGCGGAAGAAGTGGAGGAGGAAGGCCGCCAGCGCGCCGAGGACGATGGCCACGGCATACCACTGGAGGAGGAGCGCGATCGCCGCAAGGATGATCACCGGGATGACGAACAGCCATCCCTCGGGCGCAAACCGCACTCTCGGCATCGTCGCGGGATGTTATGCAAACGAGGTTCCGCAGACAAGGGACGAGGGAATGATGAATGATGAATGATGAATGATGAACAAAGACCGCACCCGGATGGGCTCATCCTTCATCATTCATCATTCATCCTTCATCACTCCGAAAACACGAAGGGCCCCGGTCCCCCGGAGCCCTTTCTTGATCGCTAAACGGTGGCCCCCTCGTATGAGCGCAGGCGCGCCGCCATCTGATCCTTCAAATGGAGTTTGCGCTTCTTCAACGTCTTCTCTTCGACCTCTTCGTCCGTGCTGACTTCCTTCTTCGCCGCCAGCTCGCTGAGTCGATGCTCACAGCGATGATGCTCTTCGATCCACTGACGGAACTCGGGGTCTTCCTGACTGAGAATCTGTTGAATATCGCCGGTACGATTCGACATCGATTTCCCTCCTTCGAAGTACCATTCGCAAGCGCAATTTTATCACTCTGCCCGCACGCGGGCCCAACATCTGCGGAAACGCGTAAATTCAGAAGATCGAAAGGGTTGAGGCTGGTTTACAATCCGCCGCCATGCCTCGGGCGCGCCTCCTGGTCGCCGCCGTCCTCCTCCTCTCGGTGCTCGCCTCGCCGTGGCGCCGCGAGCTGTTCGTCGGCGACGAGACGAAGTACGGCGAGGTCGTCCGCGAGATGCGTGCCACCGGCGCCTTCTTTCTCCCCACCCTCAACGGCACGCCCTTCACGCACAAGCCGCCGCTCCACTTCTGGCTCGTCGACCTCCTGACGTTTGTCTTTGGCCTCTATTCGACCTGGTCGTTCGTGATCCCGTCGCTGCTCGCGTACGCGTTTCTGCTCTGGCTGATGTGGCGGATGGAGGCCCCTCACCCCCAGCCCCTCTCCCCGCCGCGCGGGGAGAGGGGAGCTACTGTGGCGGGAGAGCCCCTCTCCGTGCCGCGCGGGGAGAGGGTGGCCGAAGGCCGGGTGAGGGGCATCGCCGCCTTCGTCTGCGGCACGTCACTCCTCATCTGGGGCTCCGCCCAGACGGCGCGGATGGACGTCTCGTTCACGGCCTTCATCACCCTCGCCGCCTGGCTGCTGCAGCGTTTCTTCGATCGCGACGACTTTCGCGCGCTCCTCGGATGCGCGCTCGCCCTCGCCGTGGCCACGCTCATCAAAGGCCCGATGGCGCCCGTCATCGCCCTCCTGCTCTTCGCCCTCGAGGCCTGGCGCCGCCGGCGCCTGCCGCGCGGCAACTACCTCCCTGCACTCGCGGTGCTGATCATCATCCCGCTGCTCTGGCTCGTCCCGGCGCTGATGATCGGCGGCGACGCCTACGCGCGCGACGTGCTGATGAAGCAGACCGTCGGCCGCGCGGTGAGCACCTGGACGCATAAGGCGCCGCCCTGGTTCTACCTCCTCCACGCCCCCGGCTTCCTCTTCCCCTGGTTCCTCCTCGCCGCGGCCGCCATCGCCGCGCGCTGGCGTGAGCGCCGCTTCGAGCTGAACTGGATACTGGCGGTGCTGATCCCGTACTCGCTGCTGGCCAGCAAGCTCGATGTCTACATGATGGCCCTCGTGCCGCCGGTCGCGCTGATCATCGCCGACGCGCTGGAGACGCGCTTCACGCATTGGGCGAACATCGCCATGTGCGTCGTCTTCATCGCCGTCGGCATCGCCGGCCCGTTCATCCGCGTGAAGCCGCCCGAGGATGCGCTCATGAAACTGATGGCGGTGAAGGTGTTGTTCGGCATCTTCATCGCCGGCGGGATCATCGGCTTGATCTGGCGACGCCGCGCGCTGTTCGCCGTCGGTCTGACGCCGGTGATCGCGCTCGTTTACGCCTCCATCGCTCTGATGCCGATCGCAAACGACCTGGCCTCGACGCGGCCGCTGGTCGACGCCGTCGTGCGCCAGCGTGTCCGGCCGGAGGAGGTCTGGCTCTACACCTCGCCCTACCTCTGGACGCGCAACATGCCGCGCGAGCTGGAGCGCGTGCACTACGAGCCGATCGCCAACGCCACGGTAATCGTCACGGCCCGCAAGTACGCCTCGAACATCGACCTGCGCGGCTACCGCAAGGTGGACGAGGTGCGGATGATCGGGAAATGGTTCGATGTCTACCGACGCTAAGCGCCGCGCTGCCGCGGCGGCCTTCGTCGCGCTGCTGATCCTCTCGGTCTGGTGGCCATCGCCGGTCGTCTCCGTCAACCGCCTCTGTTGCAACGCCGACCTCGGCGTCGACGAGCTCTCCTTCCTCGGGCGCGAGGCACCGTCGTGGGACGTCGTCTTCTGGTGCCTGGCCGGCCTGCTCCTCATCGCCATGTTTCAGACCGGCGACGGCCGCGACTTCCGCGATCCGTGGAACCAGCTCCGCGCCTCGCGCGCCACGCATCTGCGCGCCGCCGCGCTCGTGCTGCTGGCCGGCGCCGTCGCCGTGGCCATCATCTGGATCTTCGCCGACGCGCCGGTCACCGCCTGGGCGGAGCGCATCCAGTCCGACGACATCGAAGACGCGATCCGCATCGCGAACCGCCTCGGCGGCGGCATGAACCCGGCCATGCTCGTCGTCTTCTTCCTCGTCGCGGGCGTCGTCTATCGCCACCGCCGCTGGACGTCATACGCCGTTGCCATGGCCCTGGCCGGCCTCGGCGCGGGATTGCTCGGCCAGATCGTGAAGGCGCTCGTCGGCCGCACCCGTCCCGAGCTCTGGCTCGGCCCCTTCCACCGCGCCGGCCCTTCGGCGACGTCGTTCCCCAGCGGACACACCGTCGGCGCGTTCGCGCTCGCCGGCGTGCTGTTCTTCGCCTCGCCTTCGCGCACGTTGCGCGTCGTCGCTCTGCTGCTGGCGGCCGCCGTCGGCCTCTCGCGCATTCTCGCCTTCCGGCACTGGACGTCGGACGTCGTGGCCTCCGCGGTCCTCGGCCTGGTCGTCGCCCGGCTCGTGACGCCCGTCACAAAGCGGGTTGGCGAGGTCGACTAGAGTGCGCGGGTCATGCGCGAGCGTTTGCCTCTCATCAACTACGACGTCCTGCGCGAGCTTTGCGACCGCTGCCGCGGCGAGCGTTTCCACTTCGTGCCGCCCGGCACCGAGCCGGCGACCGGCTCCTGCCGCAAGTGCGGCTCCGAGGCAAAGCTGGCGGACGTGAGCGACACGTCGATCTTCCGGCTGGTGACGGAGCCGAACGGCGAAGTCGTGATCGTGCCGCTCATTGCGCGGATGGCGTGAGCGCGTCCTCGATCGCCTTCCTGAGCGACGCGATCTCCTCCCGCAGCGCGGCGATCTCGCCGTTCGTCGCCTCGTCCTCGGGGATCAGGAACCACGCCGCGAGCGCGGCGGAGAACGCGCCGAACAACCCCACGCCCGCGGTCATCAGGATCGCCGCCACCACCCGCCCCTCGGTCGTCACCGGATAGCGGTCGCCGTATCCGACGGTGGTGATGGTGGCGAAGGCCCACCAGATGGCGTCGTCGGTGCGGATGTTCGACTCCGGCCCGGTCTCGAAGTGGAGGATGGCCGTGCTGCTGCCGATCACGAGGATGATGGCCAGCAGCGCGGCCGCGGCGAAGGTCGACTGGCTGCGCTTGCGCAGGATGGCGCTGGTCAGCAGCCGCGTGGCCCGCAGCCCGCGCAGGATGCGCGCGATGCGCGCCATCCGCGCCAGCCGCCCCCACCGCGCGATGTCGAGCGTGGGGATGGAGGAGAGGATGTCGAGCCACCCCCAGGTGACCAGGTACTTCCACCGGTTCGGCGCCTTCCACAGCGTGACGAGGAAGTCGATGCCGAACCCGAAGCAGATCAGCGCGTCCGCATAGTCCAGCACCAGCTCGATCTCCGGATCGAGCAGGAATGCATGCTGGACGACGATCCCCGCCAGCGCCAGCACACACAGCGCGAGCATGAAGAGCTGGTAGACGGGCGCGCGGAGGTCAGGCATGCGTTCTCACACCGCGTCGGCTCGGCATCCAGGCCACGACGGCGGCCACTTCGGCGCGCATTGGCGCCGTCATCGGATCCGAAGTCGCGCGCGGCGCGCTGGCCCGCGACGGCAACCGTCTCCGCCTGCAGGCGAGAGGAGCAACGTCATGAAACGCACGTCTTCTCATTCCTGCGCTGGTTCGCTGACGCGGAGCTCGTACACCGCCAGCGGCGTGGAGTCGTCCGCACCGTAGGCATCCAGCCGATAGCTGCCCGGCGGCAGACCGCGGGGGAGGGAGAGACTGACCGGCTCATCCTGCTGCCGCTTCAGCGACACGCTCCACATCTTCTTCGCGCCGTTCATCAGCTCGATGCGGTAGCGGGGACCCTCCGGCAGGTCATCGAGTACGAGCAGCGAGCCCTTCTCGCCGGCGATCAGACGGTTCGGCGGTTGCGCCGATCCTCGCGTGAGCAGCTTCGGCTCGAGGTCGTGGACCGCGAGCACATGCGGCTCGTTCAACTCGTGACGCAGGCGCTGCACCTGGACGACCAGCCCGGCGCTGATGATGAACAGCGCGCTGGCCGCGACGGCGAGCAGGCGAACCGGCGTGACGGGCCGGCGCGGCGCCATCCGCGGAGCGGGCTCGGTCAAGACCGAGGTCAGCTCGGGGTAGTAGACGAGCAGCGAGCGCACGCGCGCCGCTTCGGCTTCCGGCAGCTCGCCGCGCGCGTAGGCGACGACTTCCTCCGGCGTCGGCGGCCCGCCGAGGCGCTCGCGCTCGGTGGCCATGAACTCCTCGGCCGCGGCTTCCCACTCAGATCTCGTGCTCATCGTCGTCCTCTTCGGCCACCTCCGGCCAGTTGATGCCCTCCGGCGCCGCGCCGACTTCTTCGCGCAGCCGCTTTCTCGCCTCCCGCAGCCGCGAGCGTACCGCCTCGACCGTCAGCTTCGTGACGGCGGCGATCTCCTTGTAGCTCACGTCGCGCAGCAGGAGGAGGAAGCAGTCGCGCGTGAGATCGGGCAGGCCTGCCAGAGCGTCACGGTAAAGCGCGTTGAAGTGCCTCGTCTGCTCCCTTCGTACGAGCTTCTCCTCGATGGAGGGCTTGCGATCGCCTCGGTCGGGAACGGCGTCGATGGGCGTGTTCAGGCGCTCATCGCGCATCTTCGTCTGCGCGCGCCGGAACCAGTTCTTGGCGAAGTTGTGCGCAGCCGTCCTGAGGTACATCCACTCGGCCTCTCCGCGGTACCGATCCATGCTCTTGTGGACGCTGAGGAACGTTTCCTGGGCGATGTCCTCCGCGTCCTCGCGCGAAAACCCGAACCGGCGCATCAGGTCGCCGACGATTGCGCCGCGATAGCGCCTGGCGAGCTCGTCCCATGGCGAAGCATCCCTCGGTGCGGTCATCTCGACGATACCGACACGATCATCGCCCAATCGTGGCTTGGCGGCTCACTTCCTTCCCGAGGAGGATGAACTTCGCCTCGCGGTCCGCGGAGAGGACGCCGCCCGTGAAGTCGAGATGGAGCACCGAGCCGCCGGTGGTGGTGATGGCGATGTCCCGCTTACTGTCGTTGTCGTAATCGACGATCTCGACTTTTTCGATTCGTTGCGACTGGGGAAGGAGAGCGCCGGACCAGAGGGGCTTGACGAGTTTGTTGGGATTCAGCAGGAAGACGTTTGCGATGGGCCCGCTGGCGTCGAGCTTTTCATCCAGCCTGTCGTCCAGCCCGGATACCACCAACCGCGGCCAGTGATGCGAGGTTGCCTTCCCCATTGCGACCGATTGCAGGCGGCCGGCGTACGGGTACTCGCCATGATTCTTGCCGTCGGGGTAGAAGATGGTGAGGCGCGAGCCGGGCGAGCCGTCCGCGGCGGCGGAGATGGCCACGATCTCCTGCTTCCCGTTGCGGAAGAGATTCGCCGTGATGAACGAGGTGACGCCCAGGCGCGGATCGGCGGGAGAGCGCCACCACTCCTCGCCGGCGGCGTTGAGGACGATGATGCGCCCCGTGTTCAGGACGACTTCGTTGAGGCCATCGCCGTCGAGGTCGACCACTTCGGCGTCAGCGATGCGGCCTCCGACGTCGTGCGTCCAGAGCGGCGACCGGTCCTTGCCGAGCGCCTTCAGCGAAGTGCCCTCGAGCATGAAGTCGTCAGGATTGCGGGAAGGCAGCACATTCGACGGCATCAGCCCGGCAATGGTCAGATGCGGCGTCTTGCACTGCACGAGCGGCATGTCCTTCGTCGCGCCGTCGATGTTCGTCTGCGTGGCGCTGCCGCTGCTGCCGCGGCGATGGATCATGATCCAGTTGCGGACGCGCTGCTCCACGAAGGCGGAGAGCGTGTCGACGGTGACGAAGCCGCGCGCGTCGGTCGGCGCCTCGCACCGCAGGCCGTCGAGCACCGCCGACGAGAAGACGCCGTTCTGCCGCTGCCGGTCGTCATATGCGTATTTGCCCGCCGCGGCGGCGAAGAAGACCGCCTGTCCTTCGATCGGCCCCATCGCCTCGAGCATTGCCGCCGCCCCGTGCGGATCGGCCTCGCCGGTGCGCGACCCGGCCTTCAATCGCTCCCGGCACGCGTCGACGAAGATCAGCGAGCGTTGGGCCCCGGCATCGGCGGCGATCTCGAAGACCTTCGCCGTGGAGAGCGCCGTCTCCGGCACGCCGTACATCGATGAGGAGGCGAGAACGTACGGAACTCCTTCGTCGCTGTAGCCGTGCGTGGCCAAGGCGGCGATGAAGAGCCCCTGCTTGCCAGCGGCCGCCGCCTGTTGCTGGAGCGCCTCCGCGATGTCGTCGCGCGTGGCGCGCCTGACCACGGCACCGGCTCGCTTGAGCTCGGCCAGCCGGTCCTTCGACTCTTTCTTGTGCGCCGATCCCGACAGAGCGAGCACCACGCGCCGGGGAGGGACGAGGGCGATGCGCGGGTTGAGGGCGAGGTTCCAGGCCAGATCGACCGCGTCGTCGACGGCATATTCGACGCGCACCAGCGTCTGGTCGTCGAAGCGGTTGATGCCGACGAACAGCCCGGTCGAGGAAGCGCGATCGAAGGTGCCCGCCCCTTCCGCCGTTTCCTCCGCGGCCCCGGCGGAGCGACTGCCCTGATTGCATGCCGGCGCGGCGAGAAGGAGCGTCAGGACGGAGACGACCAGCAGCTTCCCTGCATTCATGGCGGTACCCCTCTCTCTCAAGACACGGGATCCTTCGATTAGTGGCGTTTCTTCGCCCGCCGTTTCATCGGCGGCGGGACTGACTCGAAGATGACGCGCTCCAGCGACCAGCCGATCGGCGTCACCAGCCGACGTCCGCGCTCGTCGGCGTCGGTGAGCATGAGCAGTCGTTCCAGCGGAGTGGGAGACTTCGGGCTGCGCGTGCGGACGCCGTCCCACTCCAGGATCCAAGGATTCGGGAGCGGCTCGTCCGTGGACAGCAGAAAGTATGTATCGGCGCCGAAAGGCGGCATCACGCGGAACCTGTCCAGCGGGATCTCGCCCGATGAGCCGGGCATGGGGAAGCGGTTCTCCACCGCGCCACGGGGGAAGGCGAGATAGCTCTTGCCGTGCCGGTCGACGATGAAGACATAGAAGAAGCGCGGCTGGATGTCCTTCGCCGTTACGGGCGCCCGCAGCACCAGCCGGTACGACTGGCCGCCGATGACGACGCCGTTCTGGACGAGCTGGCCGCCGCGCGTGCCGCGAACGGCGAGGCGATACGGCGAGCGCGATCCGGGCGGCGATTCCAGATGCAGCCAGGCGTGGATGCGGCGCAGCCGGAGGAACGCCTCGCGAAGCACGACCGCCGTTTCGCGACCGTTGCGCGTCCAATCCGAGCGCACCGGCAGTCCGCTCCTGCGCTGGTCGCGGCTGCTCATCGCCGGCCGCACCCAGGCGTATTCGAGCCGCCGCTTCACGTAGCGTCCCACGAGGATGTAATCCGCCTCTTCGGTACTCGCCGCGGACTCGGCGTCGATGGCGTCGATCAGCGACATGGACGCGGGCAATTGCATGAACAGCGACGCGCCGGCGGGGACGCGCTCCAGCGCCTCCTCGACGCCAACGCGCCGCGCATCGCCGTCCGGCTCGATGAGCTCCCACCCGCGCAGGCCATACCGCAGCAGATGTGTCGGGGTGCTCTCGCACGGATCGTCGACCCAGCGAATGCCGCGCTGCTTCGCCGCGGCGAAGAGTCGTCGCGCGGCCGCGGCGACATTCCCCACACTTCTCGGCGCCCAGATGCGCAGCGGCCGGCCGGGCGGCGCGGCCCAGCCGACTACGTCCAGCAGCGCGCCGTCTTCGATCCACTGTCCGGCGTCGAGGCGCGCTTCGCTCCGCCCGAGGCCATGCATGACGGTGACGGTCAGATGGACACCGTCCGATGCGCGGAGCTCCGTTCCCACGGCGAGCCCGTTCGCCCACCCGCCCTGCAACAGCACCGTGCCGTCGCCGAGCGTGCGCTCGACGGCCACGACGTTGCGTCCGCCGTGGCCGTCGATTCGTGCGCCGAGGAAGGGGCGGGCGCGGGCGGCGGCGTCGCCGGACATCACCGGCTCCTGGAACGGCGTGCCGGCGCGCATCCGGGCCTGCGCTCGGAGGAACGTCTCGCTTGCCGGCTCGTCCGGCACGGCATCGCGCATGGCCTTGATCCATGCCAGGGAGAAGACGCCGTGCAGGCCGTCGGCGTCGCGGGTCTCCAGCGCGACGTCGTAGTCCTGCGTCGCCGCGAGCACGAGCGCGCCGCGCTCCTCCGGGCGCGGTCCGGCGTAAGTGCCGTCACGCACGTCCCGAAGGTCCGGTCGCATGCCACGCGGGCGGGCGCCGGCGGCCAAGCCGCGCGTGCCGGAGCCGCTGTGGCAGTTGTCGAGCATCACCGTCAGCCGCGCGCCGCGGTCGAGGACGCGGTTGAAGAGCGCGCGCAGCTCCTTGTCCCGGATGTCAGCCGCGCCGGCGCGCGAGTCGGCCGGCACGATCGACTCGTCGAGCTTGTCCGGCTCGTCCGAGAGCGAGTTCGCCACCTGCGAGCCGTGGCCGGCGAAATAGAAGAAGACGATGTCGTCCTTTGACGCCGGACGGACGAGCTGCTCCTCGACCGCGCGGAGGATCGCATCGCGCGTCGCGGCCTGATCGGTGAGGGTGACGACGTCGCGCTCTTCGAAGCCGTACAGCGCGATGAGCATCTGCCGCAGGATGCCGGCATCGCGGACGGCGCCGCCGAGGCTCGGCCAGTCGCGGTCGAGCTTCGGATGATGGGCGAAGCGCGAGGCGGTGTAGTCGTTGATGCCGATCAGCAGCGCGCGTCGCTCCGCGGCCTGCATGTGGGCGGCGGCGAGGAAGAGCGCGAGAAGGAGGCCGAGGCGGTTCAGCGGCATGGCTCGAGCTCCTCCACCTCTGCCTCCCTCACCGCGCCGTACGTCCAGACGCGTCCGGAGCCGTCGGTGTAGGCCACGCCGCGGAAGGTCTGCTCGAGGTAGAAGCTCTGCACGCCTCCGCCGTCGACCTCGTACTCGCCCGAGCCGCGATGCATGGCGTCGACCATCGAGCTCTCCATCACGACCGGCGTCCGGATGAGCAGCACGTTGCAAAGCGCACCCGCCGCGTCGGCGTGCACGTCCCAACTCTCGAACTGCGAGCCGGCGTAGAGGCTGGTGAGGTCGGCGGCGGCGCGGACGCGCTGCGTCTGGCCGCGATCATTCGTCACCCGGTGCGAGATCGGCACGGCCGGCGCCGCATCACTCGTACAGCTCATCGCTGCCGCGCACACGACGAGCATCACCACGAAGAAGTGGATTCGCATGGTTCGACCTCCGGCAAAGGACGGCCCACCGCACGCGCGGCGGACCGTCGGGATGGACTGCTAAGGGGTGCCGTTGAACGGCGGGCAGATGGTCCGGTCGTAGGTGGTGCGGCCGATGTTCAGCCGCAACTGGTTGAGGAGCTCGGACCAGAGCTCCTCCTCGGGGTGGATGTCATCCCACGCCACCTGCGGATACGACGGCGCGCCCGGCGCCGCGCCGGCCCAGGGGACGAGGCGGTCGGCGCTCGACGGCGGCGTCCCGACCAGGTCGTAGTACCGCTCGAAGTGCTTGCCGATGCCGGGCGCGCTGACGCGAGTGGCCGGCGGCGGGGCGAACGTCGGCAGGTTCAGCACGGCCATCTCGACCCTGCCGTTCTCGTCCGGCGTGAGGGTCATGGAGCGGCTGGAGCTGCCGTCGAACTTCTCATCGATGATCTCGATGCTGTCGCCGCTGACCTCGACGTCCGCCGCGACCCACGTGGCCACGGCCTGCGAGTACGGCGAGACGGAGCCCTGGCCGTTGAGACGCTTGAACTGCACCGGCGTCACGTCGCTACCGATGCGCGCCACCGAGTAGGTGAAGACGCGTCCGTTGCGCAGCTTGAAGCGCGCGGCGACGAGTCCCGAGGGCGGCTGTGTGGCGTGCACGGACGAGTCGAGATCGCAGGAGGAGCAGATCTGCTTCAGGTCGGCGACCCAACTGTAGTCCTGCCGCTGGGCAGCGGTGGTGGGGATGATGGCGGAGCCGCGCTGGTCGCGGACGATCGACAGGACCGGAAGGTCGGGATCGTTCGCGCTGCCCTTCGCCAGCGAGATCTCGGAGTTGGAGAGGACCCAGGCGCCGCCGCCGTTCACGGCCGCCGCGAGCGCGTCGAGGCGCGTGGCCTGGGCCAGATCGGGATAGATGAACTGCGCGATCGCGTCATCGTCCGTGGGGCAGGTGCCGCTGCACGAGCCGGCGCGGGTCAGGAGGAAGGGCTTGTGGTGGTCGAGGTGGGTGCCGTCGGAGTTGTGGTAGGTGTGATCGGCGTTGACCAGGAGGACCGTCAGCTCGGTGCCGTCCTGATTGGGGACGAAGCTGATCAAGCCGCTGAAGAGGATGCGCAGAATGAAGCTCATGGTGGTCGTTTCTCCTTCGTGTTTGCAGCGGGAGCCGGCCCGGGTGACGATGCGTAGCCGATCACCTCGAACGGGGCCCACGCGCGTAGGGACTTCCTTTCGCTCAGCGCTTCGAGCTGGGCCTCGCGCAGCGCTTTTGCCGCGTCGTCGCCTTGTGCTCGATAGTGCCGATGAAAGGACACGAGGAGTCGCTCCGCTGTGGCGTCGCTGAAGTCCCAAAGGCTGCCGACGATGCCCGGCACGCCCGCCCCGACGAACGGCCGCACGAGCGGCGCGACCCCCTCCGCACCGACCGGCGCGCCGCCCGCGCTGCTGCAGCTCGCCAGCACCACGAGCCGCGTCTCCGGGAGGCGCAGTCCCGCCAGCCGCTGCGCGTCGAGCTTGCCGGAGTCGTCCCCCTCCTTCGCCAGCAACAGCGGCGACCGCGACGGATGCACCCCATTGACCACCCCGTGCGCGGCGATGTGGATGACGTTGCTGGCGCCCGCCCGCTGCAGAAAGTCGCGTACGGTGGCCTCCTCGTCCGTCCGGACCGCGACGTCCGGTTCGTAAAGGGTACGGATTCTTTCGACCTCCTGCCGCGCTCCCTTCAGCCGCTCCATCTCATACGCCTCCGGCAGACGTTTATCGAATGCAGGGTCGCCGATGAGCAGCGCCGATGCGCGGCCTCGCTGCAACTGACCATCGCGGAGAAGGGAGAAGACGTAGAGCGTGGCGCTGCCGTCGACGGAGAGGACCGCATCCTCGACGAGGTACCGCCTGGTGACGGGATGGCGCAGCGAGGCGAACGGCAGTCCGTGCATCTCGCCATCGGGGACGATCACGATGCGCGGCGTCTCGCCCGGCCGGTGGGGAATCCGCTTCCATGGCGGGTCGATGAGGCCCTGATACGGCAACAACAGCGCGCGCTTGAGGCGCGACTCGTCGCTCTCATCGACCGCCCCCTGGATCTCCGCGCGCCAGGCCGCGATGTCCTCGCCGCTCGCCGGCAGCGGCAGCAGCTCGAACGTGTGGCGGCCGACGATCCAGACCAGCGTCCGGTCCTCGAGCACGCAGTACTCGAAGATGTAGGTGTCCTCCGGCAGGGCCGCCTGGATCTCGCTCAGCGGGAGCGGCTGACCCTGACGGAACCGCCCCGGTGCGAACGGAAGCCTGCGGACCAGGTCGAGCGGCTCGAACGCCTTCGCTCTCTCCGAGTATCTGAACGCCTCTTCGTTCCTCTGTTCCTTTGCCAGAAGCTCGATGAGCTGCCGGTAGGTCTCCCGGAAGCGGTCGAAGAAGAAACCCCAGATGTCTTCCTCCTCGCCGCGGCGGCGCCTGTCCAGTTGAATCTTTTCCTCGCCATCCAGCACCTTCAGCGCGCTCTGCAGGTCGGCCTCCGCCTCCTTTGGACGGCCGGCGCGGCGGTGCGCTTCGGCGCGCCGGGTGAGAAACGACGTGTAGAGGTTCGGCACCTTCCCTTTCGGAAGGAGGTCGATCGCCGTGGTGAACGCTTTCGCCGCCCCATCGGGATCGCGCCGCAACAGAAGCAAGCCGTCGACGGCATGGATGCGCGCGAGAAGGTCCTTCCGGTCGGGGTACTTGTCCTGGTCCTCGGTGCTGGCGAGCCGCATGGCTTCGCCGACGTCCATGGAGGTCTCCTCGTCATGTTTGGGCCCGAGCGCGACCGTGATCTCGGCCCGGCTCCGCAGCGCGATGCTCAGGTGATGTTCCAGCGCTCCTATGACGTCGCGGTTCGCAGGAGGCTCGTCCGCCAGTTCCTGGCGCATCGCGTCGATGACATCGGTCTGATACAGCAGTGCCAGGTCAGGATGACCGAGCTTCAATGCAGCCTGAGACAGCGCACCGGCGCGGACATGGACTCCCCGAACCTGCGCAATCTTCGCGGCATGCGCGTTCGTGGCCATGGCCTCATTCCACGCGCGCTCTTTGTCGCCGAGCTCCAGCAGGACGCCGGACCAGGCGCTCTGCATCTGCGTGACATAGTCGGGATCCCCGAGTTGCTCGAAGGTTTTTGCCGCGCTTTCGTAATTCGCCAGCGCGTCAATGTGATTGCCGTCGTCGTTCTGCACGAACGCGAGCGTCGCCCTGATGCGGGCGGCCGTATACGGGTAGGTCTCTGCCGGAAGCTCCCGTTGCAGATGCTTGAGGGTGTTTTCTACCTCAGGGTTCTTCCTTGCAAGAAGGCAATTGACGGCCGACTCGATCTTCGCAGTGAGTCGCAGCGGACTACGAGCGCGAGTCAGCAACGTCACAGCCTCACTGAAGTCATCGCATGAGTCTCGTCGTCCGAATATGCGTTGTGCGCGGCGCGCCTCCGCGTGTTTGCGATGCGCCTTCCTCAATAGCCGCCGGTCAGACGCGTTCGTAATGGCGGCCACGACTTCCCTGGCAAAAGGGTCATGCTGGACCGTCGATACTTCGTTTGCCAGGAGCACCGCGGCGTCGAGGTCCTTCTGTGCGCCGGTCTCGGCCCATTGTGGGATCACGACCTCTTCCAGGTAGATCTGCGCAGGCGTTGGGTAGTGGTGAATGAGCATGGCCACGGCATTGCGATCGCCGCGCATCAGCGCATCCTTCAGCTTCCGCCGGGTTGCGGGCCATTGTTTGAACGACGATCCTGAGAGCTCGTCCGCCAGGCGTCCGCTGTGCTCGCGCGCCTCCGCGCCCCATGGCGTGGCGTCGGAAGCCGCATCCCACGACGCCAGCGCCAATTTCGGGAGCCCCAGCTCCTCCGCGATCAAACCGCGGTTGAACGCCGCCTCCGGCGCAGCCGCTGATTCCTCGATCCAGTTCCACGCCTCCATCAGGTAGATCGGCCGGTGCTCGATCTTTGCCCGGAGGTAATACGCCGCGGCGAGGTCATTCTTCGCCCGCGGATCGAAGGCGCGCTCGCGCAGGAGCTTGATCGCCTCGCCGATGCATTGCGGTTGATGGGCAATCGCATCCTCGGCGCGCTGCCGCGTCGTGATCTCCGCGTCGCAAACCGGCGCGACCGGCGTCCCGCTGCACAGCGGCTGCGCACACGGCCGCCAATCCATCGGGATGCTCAGGCGCGGCTGCACCGTTCGCCACACAACCTTGCGTTCCGTGTCCTTCCCATCGCAGCCAATCAGTGCGCTGCACAGAGCCATGGCCATGACGATGAGCTTCTTCATGCACCAGCAACGATACGCGTTTCGCGGGCACAGGATCGGACGATGACGATTTGGAAGGCCGGCGGCGGCGGAGGCGACCAGTGGTTCGAGGCGATGTACCGCAAGTATTACGCGCGCATCTGGCGCTATTTCCGCTCCTGCAATGTAGCGGACGACGAGGCGCACGATCTCGCCCAAGACACGTTCCAGCGCCTCTATGAGCACATGCATCAATTTCGAGGCGAGCAGGAGGCGGTATGGGCGTTCCTGCAGCAGATCGCCAGACGCATTCTGTTGAACCGTATCCGGGCTCGTCTGGCCACCAAGCGCAACGGCCTCACGGTCGACATCGACGACCCGGAGCTCGCATTGGACATCGCCGCGCCCGAGGAGCCGGATTATGCGGAGCGAGAGCAGCAGGCGCTGCGCCGGAATCGCGTGCGGCAGGCCATCGCCGAGCTTTCGGAAGGACAGCAGCAGGTTCTGCGGCTGTGGGTTCAGGGATTGAAGTACACGCAGATCGCGCAGGCGCTGAGGGTCAGCGTCGACGCGGTCAAATCGCGGCTGCGCGACGCCAGGAAACATCTGCGCGCGCGGCTGGGAGACGATCGATGATCACGAAATCGGATTGGGATACCATCCAGCACGAGCTGCTCGATGTGGATCAGCAAAAGCCGGCCGGCCAGCCGCCGACGGTCGAAGAGATGCTCGCCTACACGCGCGGCGAGCTCACCCCGAGCGACGAAGAGCGCGTGCGCAGACTGCTCGTCCTCCATCCGGAGCTCGCGCACGCCTTGACCGCCCCGTTCCCCGACGATGATGCGAAGCCCGGCGATGCCGACCATCTGCCGGCGGAGGAGCTCACGCGTCGCTGGACCGAGCTGCAGCGCGGCCTTCACGGAAGCGGAGACGACGTCGTGCAGTTCTGGCGGCGCGCCGCCGCGGCTGTCGCGGCCATGCTCGTCCTGGCCATCGCCGGCCTCCTCGGACAGGCGCGGTGGAGTGCGCATCGTCTGCAGACGGAGCTGTCGAAGCCCCGCGCCGCGTCGGAGTACGTCGTGCTGATGCCCGACGGGCAGCGCGGCCATGCCCCGCAGCCGGTGAAGCTCTCGCCCGACGCCGACGCGACGATGATCGTGGCGCCGCTCGTCGGGCCGCCGTCGCTCGATGCCTACCAGTTGCAGATCGTGGACGAGAAGGGCGGCGTGCTCTGGACGAGCGGGCGTCTGCGCCTGCGCGACGACGACACGTTCGCCATCCTCGTCCCGCGCGCGTTCCTCAAACCAGGGAGACACAAGGTCGTGCTGTACGGCCTCGATGGATCGCGGGAGGAGCAGTTGGCGACCTACTCGCTGCGCGTGCCATAGGGTGTTGCGCGGCACAAGGTGACTTCGGGCGCCAAGGGTGGCCGAGGCTTGGCCAACCAGCGCAGCCGGCCGTGCCGGCCTACGACAACAACAGCTCCAGATCCTCCACCTCCAGCTTCCGCAGCACGCTGTTGTCCTCCGACAGGATCGAATCGGCCAGGTCGCGTTTGCGGGACTGGAGCTCGATGATCTTTTCCTCCACGGTGTCGCGGGCGATGAGGCGGTAGGCGACGACCGGGCGCGTGCGGCCGATGCGGTGCGCGCGGTCGATGGCCTGCGCCTCGACGGCGGGGTTCCACCAGGGGTCGAGGAGGAAGATGTAGTCGGCGTTCGTCAGGTTCAGGCCGAGGCCGCCGGCCTTGAGGCTGATCAGGAACAGCTTGCAGTCCGGGTCGTTCTGGAAGCGCTCGACGCGCGCCTGCCGGTCGCGCGTCTTGCCGTCGAGGTATTCGTAGGGCGTCTTCGCCGCGTCAAGCCGGTCGCGGACGATCGCGAGCAGGCTCGTGAACTGTGAGAAGACCAGCACCTTG
>DATEOX010000415.1:0-6216 GCA_035273585.1 Thermoanaerobaculia bacterium | reverse complement strand
AGCGTCACCGTCTGCGACTTAGGCTCCTCGCGCATGCCGGGGTACCAGACGCGCAGCGTGTATTGGCCGCCGTCGAGCTCACGCAGGACGGCCGGGCCGGCTTCGGTTTTCGCAAAGTACGGCGTGTCGACCACCACGATGTAGGCGCTCATCTGCTCGTGGATGTTGCAGCCGAGGGTGATGACGCCGGGGGTGGCGAACTGGAGCGGGAAGGCGGGCTTGCCGCTGTAGAGCGGGAGCTGGAAACGCTTGGCCGGGGATTGGGAGTAGACCTGATGGCGGATGTTGTCGCTGTTCGGGAACTCGACCCACGTGCCGGCCTGGATGGGGAGCACGTGCGGGACGAACGTCCGGTCCCGCTGGTCCATGGTCGCCACCTTGTGCCCGACCGTCATGTGCCTGGCCGGGATGGCGTACACGACCGCGTCGCGAATGGCGGACCCATCCGGATAGGTGACCTGGACATCGACGGTCGCGGCGGCGAGGGGGAGGGCGAACAGCAGAGCGAACAGACCGGTCACGGAACGCTGCATGCGGCCGGAAACAGGGGGAACGCGCGTATCCTTCCCCCATGCGTTCCGGATTTCTGCTCGGCGCCGCGCTGCTCGTCGCGGCCGTGCCGGCGATGGCCATCGAGTCGGTGCAATGGAACGGCTTCGCCCTGCTCCGTCCGCAGACGCCGTCACGCGTGCCGCTCGATGACGATGCGTTCTCCGCGCAAGTGCAGCTCGGCGTCGATTGGCGGCCGTCGGTCACGTTCGGCGGTCATGTGCATCTCCTCGCCCGCAGCGAGGAGGATGGATCGCGGCGGGGGCGGGTGGGCGTCGTGGAGGCATTCCTCGAGCAGAACCTTCGCGTCGGCGCCGACCGCGTGCACATCATGGAAGGGGCGTTCTTCTTCCCCAGCTCGCGCGAGAACGTCGACAGCCTCTGGGAGACGCCGTACACGCTCACCCCATCGGCGTTGAACAGTTGGCTCGGCGAGGAGCTCCGCCCGGTCGGCGTCGATGCCTCCTGGAGACATCAGATGCGCGGCGGCTCGGCGCTGACCGGCGGCGCGACGCTGTTCACCGGCAACGACACGTTCGGCGCGCTCCCCATCGATCGCGGCTGGGCGCTGCGCGATCACTGGGCGCTCCTCGGGGAGCACATCCCGGTGAACGCGAGCTTCTTCACCTCCGTCTCGGCGGAGAACGACGACCGCCTCGGATGGTCCGCGCGCGGGAAGTGGAACAACGATCACGGCGCGGTGCAGGTCACGCGCATCGACAACCGCTCCGACGCTCGTCGCTACGGCGAGCTGTTCAACTGGGCCACCCGCTTCAACATCGTCGGCGCCGACTACACCTGGCGCCGCTGGACGGCCGTCGCCGAGACGGGGTGGGGGACGACCGCCATCCAGCCCGCCCCCACCCGGCGCTTCTCGTTTCCGATCCGCTCCAGCTACGTGCTCCTCTCGCGGCAGATGGCGAACTGGCGCGCGAGCGTCCGCGGCGAGCAGTTCGAGGTCCGCGCGCAGCACGGCCACGCCTTGACCGCCTCCCTCTTCTGGGAGCCGCGCGGCCGCCTGCGCACCGGCATCGAAGGCATCACCGCCGACGGGCAGAAGCGGCTCGCCCTGGAGCTGCGCTACCGCTTCTGAGCTAGGAGCTCTTCTGCAGCAGCGCCGACGCGGCGCACCTCTGCTGCACCGGCCTCCCTTTGCCGATCATCAGCCGGAGCTTGGAGCCCTGCGTCTCCAGCGGCAGCGACGTCGTGAAGTACGCGCTGGGGATGACGAACCCGTCGGGGTCCACGCATCGGTAGATGTTCTCGTTCGTCTCGCAGTAGGCGCCGAGGCCCCAGAGGCAGCAGGTGTACTGGCACCAGCCGCTCGTGGTCGGCTGACAGGTGCCGTCCGGTCCGACACCGAGGGGGACGCAGGCGAGACACTCCGCGCGGGCGACGGAGCCGACCGCGAGGAGCGCGACGAAGATGACTGCGACACGAAAGCGCATTGCGTATTCTCCTTCCAAACATCAGTATGGAAGCACGGAAGCACGTCAGGCAAGCTGAGCTTCGCCGTCAATCGGGATTCGTCCATGCGAGGTGGCACGGATCGCAGACGCGCCCCAACTGCACGGGCGGGTCGGCTGCCACGCCGTTCTCGGTCACGGGGTCGCGGACGGGCGCGGTGTTGCCGGAGCAGGCGTCGCAGAAGATGTGGCCGCAGCGGCGGCAGTGATGCTTCCGCGTGAAGACGCCGAACGCCGCGTTGCACAGCGGACAGTTCACCGCGCCGCCGTCAGGGTCCCACTGCGCGCCGGGCGCGCGGTCGATGCCGGTATTCTGCAGCGACGCATTGGAGAGTGTGATCGTCTGAACGTCCATCACATGGTGCCACGGCTGCGTGTTCGCATCCGACGGGCCGGCGCTCCACCCGCGCAGGCGCAGCGTGCAGACGCCGCAGAAGCGCAGCTCGCGGGCGAACGCCAGGTTGTAGCTCATCACGCACTTGAAGTCGGTGGCGTCGTGGAGGTCCGGCTCGATTCCGCCGGTCGTGATGGGAGTGAAGACGCCCAGGACCTTCGGCTTGGCCGGAGGAGCATGGGGCAGGCCGAGTTGATGACCGATCTCGTGGGCAATGGCCAGGTTTGCGCTCGTGCCGTATTCATGTCCCGCCCGGATCTTCATGCAGTCCGTCCATGAGAGGTGGTCCTCTGCCCATTGGTCGAGGACGCCGTCGATGTAGCGAAACGGCGCAAACGAGAGGACCGTCACGTCCGAGCTCTGATCGGTAAAACAGGTGCCGCAGATCCGGTTGGCGGCCCTGTCCGCGCGCGTCCACCACTGCGGCGTCAGCGGGGGAAGCCCTTGATTGCAGGCGACGCAGTTCGCGCGGTTGCTGATCGTCGTTACCGCCTCGGCCGTGTTCGGAAGTCCCTGCCGGTCGTCCGCGAACTGCAGCTCGAAGAGGTGAATCCCCTCGGCAGCGGGCGTGACCTGGCGCTGGAACTCCGAGGCGACGCGCGACAGGATCTGCTCTCCCCACTTCCGCGCCTTCTTCAGATAGCTCTCGGCATCGGTGACGCCGAGCCGCTCCAGCACCCGTTGCCGCAGCGCCGGGATCTGCGCCTGTCCGTCTCCCACCTCGTCGAGGTAGAGATGTTCCTCTGCATAGTCGTGAGTCCCGATGGCTTGCAGTTGCGCATCGAGCACGTCCTGGACCGTATTCGGGTTCGCCTGCTGCACGGCCTGTTGCAATTGGCCGAGCCACTGGTCGACGGCGTTCAGGAAGGCGTCGTAGTCGGCCATGGTGTAGCCGAAGTCGCCGTTGATGGCCGGCGTGTTCCAGTCGACGGCCGCCCTGTAGACAGGCATCAGGATGGGCCATACCGTTCCGAAAGCGTTGTCGTAGTCGCCGCCGTTCGCCGCGTCGATCAGGCTCACGCCCAGCGCCGGCGGGTCGAGGCGGACACGCGCCGGAGCGAAGTAGGCGTTGACCGCCACCCAGTCGAGGCGGGCGCTGTCCGCCGTCAGGTGCTTGCTCCAGTGTCTGGCCACGGCAGCGATCTTCCAGACGGTGAACTTGCTCGCCGGCAGCGCGGCCGGAAGGTTCGCCACGACCGGATCGAATGTCCCAGCCCCGGCCATGTCGACCGTGACCCGGTCAGGGAAGACCGGATAGACGGTGAGGCGGAACTCGTCCCCGGCGATTCGCGACGGCAGGAAGAGCACGCCGGTCGTGCCGGCGTCCGGATCGTTGGGATCGGACCTGACGCTGCTGTACCGCGCCCAGACGCGGTTCGCGGGCGCGTCCACCACGAAGCGGTCGGCGACCGCGTTCGGCGGGTGGATCGGCTTGAACACCAGCTCCGGAAGTGGCGCGCCGCGCTTGCCGCCGTGATCGTAGTGGCAGTTGCCGCCGGCCCGCGGCCAGATGTCCGGCTTGTACCGCGCCGCGGCGGCGACGAAGTCCGCCACCCGCTGCCGCGAGCCGGCCGGCAGTGTTCCGGGCCCTCCCTCCCAATCCCAGAGCAGCTCCAGCTCTCCGAGAGCGCGCGCCCCGGCCACGAGCGGCGCGGCCTGCCCGTCGTTCTGCTCGACGAAGACGCGGGCCAGGATGGGCAGCATCGGATCGCGCTGCCACACCTCGCGCATCCCCTTGAAGAGCGAGTTGTCGTAGAAGTCGTTGGACGAGCGCGAGAAGATGTTCGTCTTCAGCCGGACCTCGAGGTCGGCCGGCGCCTGCGGCGAGGTCAGGTCGTCCGGTCCCTGCTGTTGCGGCCGGGTGAGCTGGGCCGCCAGCTCGTCGTACATCGCCTCGTTCAGCGTCAGGTAGCGGTTCTCGGCGAAGGTCGGAGCCTGGACCGCCATCAGGTTCTTCGGGCCGAGGAAGAGCTCGATAATGTGGATGACGACGTCCAGGTAGAACCAGCGCCGCTTGCACGTCACCTCCGTGTCCGGCTCCACGGAGAGGATGGTGAGAGAGACCTGGTAGGGAGCGCGCATGGCGGTGAGGCAGGTATCGGGGAACTCGCCGTTCGCCCCGTTGTTGGCCAGCACTCCGTCGAAGGCGACCGCTCCGTTGGCCTGCCGGTCTCCCGCGTTGGCCCAGTTGAAGACGTGCGTCCAGACCGCGCCGACGACGCCGGCGGTGAAGACCTCGAGCCGCGCCGCCGTGATGAACTGATGGCCGGAGAAGGCCCAGGTGATGTTCAGTTGGTCGACGTTCGGCGCGAACCGGATGCGGCCCGCGGCGACGGGATCGAGGTCGATCGCGTTGCCTTCCTCGAAGCCGACGACCTGCTCTCCCTGCACGCCCACGGAGGTGACGCCGGCCTGGTTGACGTGCATCGGGCAGGCGCCCACCACCGGCAGCGGCGGCGGATTGGCCACGGCGAACGTCTGATCGGTGATCTTCGGCGGGTACTCATGGGCCATCGCCGCCACCCGGCCCGAGGGCGCGTGCCTCCCGCCACTGTGCCTCGCTGATCGTGGCGAACACCATGTCCATCCGCAGCGCCGCCGGAACGGCCGGATCGGTCAGCAGCGCGCGGATCGCCGGGTGCGCGTCGAAGCATCGCCCGCGGAGGAACATCGTCGAGACGAAGCGGGCCGCAGCGTCGCTCTCGACGAGCCCGTAGGCCTCGGCGCGGCGGATGCCGGCGAGCGTCTCCTCGAACAGCGCTCCCTCGGCGAGGGACTCCACCGCCGGCACGCGCGAGCGGCGCAGATGCGCGGCCAGCCAGCGGGCGAGCTCCCGCCGCTTCTGCTCGCGGAACGCCTCCATCTGCACGGCTCGGATGCGGAACATGGACCGCCCGCGATGGTAGCGCGATTCCGCCTCCGTCTACGCGCCGAGGATCCGCCGCACCATCATCAGTTGTCCGACGTGATAGGCGTTGTGATCGACGGCCAGGAGGATCTCGCGCAGCACCGTCTGGCCGGTGCCGTGCGGGATGCGGCCCATGAGATCGACGCCGTCGTCGGCGGTGAGCTCGGCGAACGCGCGCAGATCGGCGCGATAGCGGGCGATGCTCTCGTCCCAGGCTTTGTCCGTCGGCGGCTCGGCGGACGCCGGCCAGTAGCCCGAGGGGAACTCAGGCGAGACGTGCTTCGCGTCGCGGGTGAACTCGAGGATGTCCGACAGCGCGATGCGCAGGTGCTCGAGCAGCTCCCATGGCGAGTGCGGTCCGCCGGCCGGACGCGTGCCGCGCAGCTCGGGCGGGAAGTCCTTGACCGCGTCGTCGAAGCGGATGTGCGCGTTGTCCCAGTCGAGGAGTTGGCTCAGTTGGTCGCGAAGTTCCTTGCTCATGATGTTTTTCCTCCGAACGTTCGTGATGCAGGGCGGGTTATATCCGGCGGAAGGAGGGCGCGTCTTGGCGAAAATTGCGGTCGGGCTTCGGGAGGCGCTTGCGGCGCGCAGGGTGGGCGGGGGAGCGGGTGGGGCGACCTCGCGCGTCCTCGCCCGCGGCGAGGGCTGGCGCGTCGATGACGTGGTCTGCACCTCCGGCCCGGACGACCGCCCGTTCGAGGAGCGGCATGCGATGCTCTCCGTCTCGGTCGTCGCCGCCGGTACCTTTCAATACCGCGCCTCGAAACGCGCCGAGCTGATGTCCCCCGGCTCGCTCCTCCTCGGCACGCCCGGCAATGCCTACCAATGCGCGCACGACCACGGCTCCGGCGACCGCTGCGTTGCCTTTCACTTCGCGCCGGAGTGGTTCGAGCGGGTCA
>DATEOX010000414.1:0-4965 GCA_035273585.1 Thermoanaerobaculia bacterium | reverse complement strand
TCCAGAAGGCGTCGACGCAGCGGCGGATGTCGCCGTCGAGCTTGGCGATGATCCACTCCAGCGGCGGGATGTGGCGCATCCGCGCGTTCTCCGCCCACGTCTCGAGGTGGGTTTCGGGCGCGGGAGCCGGAAGCTGCGGTTCAGTTGCGAGCGTCTCTGTCATTTGTTAGCGTGCACCGCCATGAGCGCCGACCCGACGCAGTTCGAAGAGCCGATTCTCAGAATCCGGCGCAAGATCGAAGAGCTCTCGACGATGGAAGCCGAGCCCGCGAGGCAGGCCGAGATCGCGGAGCTCCGGACGAAGCTTACCAAAGTCTCCCACGAAATCTACTCGAACCTCACGCCGTGGCAGAAGACCCTCGTCGCCCGCCACGCACAACGGCCCTACACCCTCGACTTCATCGCCATGCTCTTCGAGGAGTTCCTCGAGATCCGCGGCGACCGGAAATTCGGCGACGACCCGGCGATCGTCGGCGGTTTCGGCCGTTTCCGCGGTCAGGCCTGCGCCGTCGTGGGGCACCAGAAGGGGCGCAACACGAAGGAGAAGATCCTGCGCAACTTCGGGCAGCCGCGCCCCGAGGGGTTCCGCAAGGCGCTGAGGATCATGAAGATGGCGGAGAAGTTCCGGCTGCCGATCTTCAGCTTCGTCGACACGCAGGGCGCTTATCCGGGAGTTGGGGCGGAGGAGCGGGGGCAGGCGGAGGCGATTGCCGTGAACCTGCGGGAGATGGCCGCCCTCCAGGTGCCGGTCATCGTCACGGTCCTCGGCGAAGGCGGCAGCGGCGGCGCTCTGGCCCTGGGAGTGGGCGACCGGGTGCTCATGCTCGAGCACGCCGTCTACTCCGTCATCAGCCCGGAAGGATGCGCGGCCATCCTCTGGAAGAACGCCGCGGCGGCGCCCGATGCGGCTTCCGCAATGCGCATCACGGCCCACGACCTCAAAAAGCTGGGCATCATCGACGAGATCGTTCCCGAGCCGGACGGCGGCGCGCATTCCGATCCGCAGCTCGCCGCCGACACCCTCGGGCCCTACCTGGACAAGGCGCTCAAGGAGCTGATGAAGATCAAGCCGTCGCTCCTCCCCGACGAGCGTTACAAAAAGTTCCGGAAGATGGGCGTTTACGAGAAGTCGTAATTCCGGACTATAATCCGCGCGGGTTCTCCCAGACAATTCGACGGAGGTGACTCGTGCGTGTCTCGCGTCTCGTCACTCTTTTCCTCCTCTTCGCGGCGGCGATGCAGGCGCCGGCCCAGACGCCCCCTCCGACGACCAATCCGCTCGTGCTCGGGGAGTGGTCGGCCGTGCGGAAGTGGCCCTTCGTGGCCATCCACGTGGCCCTGTTCCCGGACGGGCGGATCATCGGCTGGTCGCGCAAGGACGGCGTGACCACGCTCGACACCTTCGTCGGCGACCCGAAGAGCGGGACCTTCACGAACATCCCCAACACCTTCGTCCAGCCCTTCTGCGCAGGGCAAACGTTCCTGCCGGACGGACGCCTTCTCGTCGCCGGAGGGCATGACCGCTTCGACACCTGGGGCGCCATCCAGACCACCATCTTCGACCCGCGGACGAACGCCTGGACGAAGAGCATGAACATGAATGCCGGCCGCTGGTACCCCACCACCTCGCCGCTGCCGAACGGCGACGTGCTGGTCGTCTCGGGCGACTTCCCGCCCGCTCCGGGCGTGGCGGAAGGCTCGGGACGGCGCAACGGGCTGCCCCAGGTGTGGTCGCCGGCGACCGGACGGTGGCGCGATCTGACCACCGCCATCGACAACGGCATCGAGCTCTATCCGTGGATGCTCCTCGCCCCGAACGGGCGGGTCTTCATGGCCGGCCCGCGCGCCGGCACCGCCTGGCTCGACACGAGCGGCACCGGCCGGTGGACGCCCGGACCGCCGAGCAGCGTGATCTTCCGCGACTACGGCTCGGCCGTGATGTACGAGCCGGGGAAGGTGCTGATCGTGGGCGGCGGCAACCCGCCGCAGCGCACCGCGGAGACGATCGATCTCAATGTGGCCAGGCCGGAGTGGAAGCCGACCGGGTCGATGGAGCTCGCCCGGCGGCAGATGAATGCCACGATCCTGCCCGACGGCACCGTGCTGGCGACCGGCGGCACCAACGGCGGCGGCTTCAACGACTGGCGCCGTCCGGTGCTCCGGGCCGAGCTGTGGGACCCGAAGACCGGTACCTGGAGAGGGCTGGGGACTGCCTCCGTGACGCGCGTCTATCACTCCATCGCCATACTGCTGCCGGACGCCACCGTGCTCAACGCCGGCGGCGGACTTCCGCCGTGGGGCGAGCCGCCGCCGCCCCCGCCGCCCGGCCTGCCCCCCTACGAGGCCGGCCCGTTCCACAACAGCGCGCAGATCTACTCGCCGCCGTATCTCTTCCGCGGCGCGCGCCCGGTCATCGCCACCGCCCCGGCGGCCATTCGGTATGGCGAGCGCTTCACCGTGGCCACACCCAACGCGGCGGACATCGGCAAGGTGACGTTCCTTCATCCCGGCGCGGTCACGCACGCTTTCGACCAAAGCCAGCGCTTCGTCAGCCTTTCGTTCACGGTGGAAGGGGGGAATCTGCGCGTGACGGCGCCGGCGAACGGCAACATCGCTCCGCCCGGCCACTACATGCTGTTCATCCTGAGCAAGAACGGGGTGCCGTCCGTGGCGAAGTGGGTCACCATCCAATGATCCTGCTCCTAGCCGCGCTGTTGATCCCGGACGTGCCGGTGGTCGACCAGTCCGGACAGGCGCTGCACTTTCATCGCGACCTGATCGCGGGGCGGGTGGTGGTGGTGGCCTTCTTCTTCACCAGCTGCGAAGAGGCCTGCCCCATCGTCGCCCATACGCTGGTCGGCCTGCAGCGGGCACTGGGCGACCGCCGCGACGTTTCCATCGTCTCCGTCTCCCTCGACCCGGAGCACGACACGCCGGAACGGCTCGCCGCCTGGGCCCGCCGCTTCGGCGTCCGTCCGGGCTGGACGCTCGTGACCGGCCCGCCCTCGTCACTGCGCCGGCTGGCGAAGACCATGACCGGCGATGACGCGCGCCCCGGCGTGCACGAAGCGGTGCTCTACATCGGCAACGACCGGACGGGGGAGTGGGTGCGGGACTCGGGGACGGCGGGGGCGGCGCATTACCTGGAAATTCTACAGGCCGTAGAACGTGGCCCCTCCTCGCGTACACTGCGGTGAGAGATGTTGCACGACCACTGGCACCTGCTCGAGTCCCCATCCCCCCTCCCGCCCCTCCCGATCGAGAACGACAAGCTGCGCGCGGTCTTCGCCCGGCGCGGTGTGGAGGACGGGGAGGCGTTCCGGCGCTTCGTCGCGCCGGCCATGGACGACCTGCACGATCCCTCCACCATCCACGGCATCGGGCACGCCTGCGAGCGGATCGAGCGGGCGGTGCGCGACAAAGAGACGATCCTCATCTACGGCGACTACGATGTCGACGGCGTCACCTCCATCGTCCTCCTCCAGACCGTCCTCCGCTCCCTCGGCGCGGACGCGGCGCACGTCGTCCCTCACCGCCTCGTCGACGGCTACGGCCTCAAGACCGAGGTCATCGACCGGGTGCTGGTCGACAAGGACGTGAAGCTGGTCATCACCGTCGACTGCGGCATCACCAGCGTCGATCCGGTGCGCAAGGCGATCGAGCGGGGCATCGACGTCATCATCACCGACCACCACCTTCCGCCCGGCACGCTCCCATCGGCGGCCGCGGTGCTGAACCCGAAGCAGCCGGGCTGCGAGTACCCGTTCAAGGAGCTGGCGGGCGTCGGCGTCGCGTTCAAGCTCTGCTGCGAGCTGATCCGGCGCAACAGCAGGAAGATCGCGATCCGCTCGTTGCTGAAGATCGCCGCGATCGGGACGATCGCCGACGTGGCGCCGCTGGTCGGCGAGAACCGCACCATCGTCCGCCTCGGCCTGGACGGCCTGACCGATGCGCGCAACCGCGGCCTGCGCGCGCTGCTCAAGCGCCTCGGTTTGTCGGGACGCGCCGTTCGGGCCAGCGACGTCGGCTTCAAGATCGGGCCGCGCATCAACGCCGCCGGCCGCCTCGCCTCGGCCGACACTGCGATCCAGCTCTTCGCCGCACAGTCGGACGACGCGGCGTGGGAGCTCTGCGCGGAGCTCGACCGGATGAACGCCGAGCGGCAGGAGATCGAGCAGCAGGTACGCGCCGCGGCGGAGGAGCAGATCGGCGGCGCCTCTCACCCGGCCTTCGGCCACACTCTCCCCGCCGCGCGGGGAGAGGGGCGAGTGTTGGTGCTTGCCGGCGACGGCTGGCATAAGGGCGTCCTCGGCCTGACCGCGGGGCGCATCGCGCAGAAGCACTACCGGCCGGCGCTGGTCATCGGCATCGAGAACGGGCACGCCGTCGGCTCGGCGCGGAGCATCCGCGGCGTGAACCTGCACGCGCAGCTCGAAGGCGTGGCCGATCTCTTCACCCACTTCGGCGGCCACGAGCTGGCCTGCGGCTTCTCGCTGCCAACGGCGAACCTCCCTGCGCTGCGCGAGCGGCTGGCGGAGCAGTTCCGGATGCTGGATGACGAGGTGTTCGTCCGGACGGCGTTCGTCGATGCGGAGCTGACGCTGGCGGAGCTCGACGCGCGGTTCCTCGAGGCGCACGAGATGCTGCAGCCGTTCGGCAACGGCAACCCGCAGCCGCTCTTCCTCGCCCGCGGGATCGAGGTCACCGGCACGCGCACGTTCGCCGAGGATTGCTGCGAGCTGTCGGTGCAGGACGGGACGGCGCGGGGGGCGGCGGTGCTCTGGCCGAGCGTGAAGGAGCTGGGGCCGGAGCTGGTGCGGGGGAGGGTGGACCTGCTGTTCCAGGTCGAGCCGAACACGTATGCGCCGAACGGTGTGCGGCTGTCGATCGTCGATGCGCGCCGGTCGGCATGAAACGCGTAAGGGTCGTGTTCGGTGGAGAGCGGGCGTCCCGCCCGCCAGCCGC
>DATEOX010000413.1:0-4876 GCA_035273585.1 Thermoanaerobaculia bacterium | reverse complement strand
GGACGGCGCCGCCGTCGGCAGCTACGTGCGTACGGTCATGCGCAACGCGGCCACGCGCGCCGCGGTCGAGGCCGCGTACTGGTTCCTGGCCGCGTCGCCCGCGGAGCTCACCGCCTCGCTGTTCGACGCCGTCTGCCGGCGCGCGGCGGAGGGCGGCGCGCAGGTCCTGTTCGCGCTCGACACCGGCCCGCTCGCGAGCATCGGGCGGCCGCGCGGACTGATGCCGACCAACGGCGGGCTCCGTCACTACACCTACAACTGGCGCGTCGCTCCGCACCCGGCGCGCGATATCGACGTGGCGACGGTCTGAAAGGAAGCTGATGGGAAACTCGACACCCACACCGAGCAGCAAGCGGCCGCAATCGATCGAAGAGTTCGAGCTCAAGTACACGGCGAATTGCCGCTCCAGCCACAACCAGAAGCGTCTGAAGGAAGGCATCTGCCACGGCATGTGTCTCGACTGGGTCCGCTCGATGATCCGCGACTCGGGCGCGCGGTTCGTCGACTACCACTCCATGGACATCGGGCAGCTCAGGAAGGTGTACGCCGTCGAGGCGCGCATGCATCAGGCCTACAACGTCGTAGGGGACAAGCTGATGAAAGCCTCGCTGGCGCGCCAGAAAGAGCTGCTGGACCAGGCAGAACGCAAGAACCAGAAAGCGCGGAGACTGCAGCAACACGGCATGGAACTGCTGCGCACGATCGACGAGACGGAGCTCCGCCTCGGGGAGAAGCTCTCGGAAAGCGAGAGAACCGTGCTGAGCATCAACAGCAGGGCGATGTGGCGGGACATCGGGCGCATCAACAGTTACGTCGATGAGACCTCGCAGTTCGCCAAGACCACCGAGCTCCAGGTGCAGCGTCTCAACGAGGTCTTCCATGATGACGAACGGATGTTCCATCACTTCTACAGCTACTTCCGCGACCACCTCCACGAGTGGGTGGAGAAAGGCGACGAGTTCTCGGACATCATCGCCGGAACCGGCGAATACGAGTCGCTCCACCCCAAGGCGCTCGACGACTGGTTCTCGAAGATCCGTGCCTGCCTCTTCCAGCTCCAGTCGAAACAGTGCGCGCTGCTCAACTTCCGCCGGAGCTCGGACGACAAGAAAGATCCCGGCGCCGGGCACTACGTCGCTTTCGCCCGGGTCGATTCCATCTATCACCTGTTCGATCCGAACGTCGGCTGGTATCAGGTCGACGGCCTGTCCGAGATGATGGAGATGTTCAAGGACCTCTGGTCGGCCGGCTACGTGAACGGGCGCTACTCCAAGTCGATCTGGCGGGTGTTCTATTCGGGCGCGCTCGTAATGTGGGTGAACCCGAGGCTGCCGAGCGTGCAGAGCCTCAAGATGTAGCCGCTAGCCGACGAAGCGCCGCACCGTCTCCGCGAGCACGCGCGGCTCGACAGGTTTCTTCAGGTAGTCCGCGAAGCCGGCGTGGAGGGCGGCATCGCGGTCCTGAGGGCGGCCAAAGGCGGTCAGGGCGATGGCCGGCGTCTGAACGGGGCCGCTCTCGAGGAGGCGGATGCGCGACAGCAGCTCGTACCCGTCGCCGCCGGGCATGGCGATGTCGCTGATGACGAGGTCGGGATGCGTCGCGGCGAAGGCCTCGGAGCCGGCGGAGGCGGAGTCGGCGAGCGTCACCGTGGCGCCGCAGCGCTCCAGGACCGTGCGGATCATCTCCCGCGCGTCGGCCTGGTCATCGACAACCAGGATGCGGCGGCCGTCGAGATTCGGGTACTCGGACACCGCCGGCGTGTCGCTGCGCGGCGGCGGCATCCGCGCGTTCTCCGCGCGTGAGGCGCGCAGCGGCAGCTCGACGGTGAACGTCGCCCCCCTCCCCGTCCCGCTGCTCTCCGCCCGCACCACGCCGCCGTGGGCCTGGACGAGATAGCGCACGATGGCCAGGCCGAGGCCGAGGCCGCCGTGGGTGCGGGTCGAGCTCTCGTCCGCCTGGCGGAAGGGGTCGAACACGTACGGCAGGAAGTCGGGCGCGATGCCCTGGCCGCTGTCGCGCACCACGAGGCGGGCCGCGGCCGCGTCGCGCTCGATGTCCACCTCCACCCGCCCGCCGGGCGGGGTGAACTTGATGGCGTTCGTCAGCAGGTTCCAGAGGATCTGCTGGAGGCGCGTCGGGTCCCCGTGCACGACGAGGCTCGGCGCGCGGTCGATCACCTCGATGCGCAGGTTCCGCGCATCGGCCGAGGGGCGCACCGAGTCGAGCACCTCGCGCACGAGCGAGCGGAGGTTCAGCGGGGCGATGTGGAGCTGCAGCTTGCCCGTGACCATGCGCGAGACGTCGAGCACGTCGTCGATGAGCTGCGCTTGCATCTGCGAGCTGCGCCGGATCGTGTCGACGGCCGTGGCCCGCGTCTCCGGGTCGAGGTCCTCGCCGAGAAGCGAGGCCCAGCCGAGGATGGCCGTCATCGGCGTGCGCAGCTCGTGGGAGAGCGTGGCCAGGAACTCGTCCTTGGCCCGGCTGGCGGCGAGCGCCTCGTCGTACAGCCGCGCGTTCTCGATGGCGTGCGACGCGCGCCGGGCCAGCTCCTCGGCGAGCTGCACGTCATCAGGCGTGTAATGCCGCCCCGACTCCGCGTAGATCATGGTGATGACGCCGGCGACCGAGCCGCGCACCTTGATCGGCACGCAGAGGAACGAGCGGAGGCGCAGCTCGCGCAGGAGGCGCAGGTGCTCCGGCGAGAGCGCGCCGGCGACGATCATGGCGTCGGTGATGTCAGCGATGATCTCCGTCCTGCCCGTGCGCAACACCTTCCACGGCCCGCCCGGCGCCTCCGGGTTGGCCGGGTACTTCGCCTGGAGCTCCTCGGCCATGGCCAGACGGGCCGGATCGGGATGGGCGGTGATGAGCCGCTGCAGCTTCCCTTCCGCGTCCACCATGTCGATGGCGCACCAGTCGGCGAGGCGGGGGATGATCTGCTGGGCGATGGTGCGCAGCGTGCGGTTGTAGTCGAGCGAGGCGGAGAGGATCTCGCTGGCGTGGGCGAGAAAGACGAGGCGCTCCTGCGCCGCCTTCCGCTCCTCGATGTCCGTCGTCGTGCCGATCCACTCCTCGACCTGGCCCGCGTCGTTGCGCACCGCGACGCCGCGCGCGGCGGTCCAGCGCCAGGTGCCGTCCGGGCGGCGGAGGCGGTACTCCGTGTCGTACATGGCGCCGCCGGCGGTCGCCGCGCGCCAGGCGCGCATGGCCGCCTCGCGGTCCTCGGGATGGACGGCGTTCAGCCAGCCGTCGCCCTGCATCTCCTCGTACGTCTGGCCGGTCAGCTCCTCCCATGATGTCGAGCGCTCGTGCAGCGAGCCGTCCGGACGCGCGGCCCAGACGCTCATCGGCACGGCGGCGGCGAGGACGAGCGCGCGGTAGCGGCGCTCGTTGCGCCGCGCGTCGGCGTAGAGGCGGGCGTTGTCGATGGCCACCGCCGCGTGCGCGGCCAACGCGGTCACGATCGCCTCCGCCTCGGCGGTGAAGACGCCCGGCTGCTCGTGGCCGAAGAACAGCCCGCCCAGGACCGCGCCGCTGCGCGAGACCACCGGCACGGCGAGGTAGCTGACCACCGGCAGGTGCCCTTGCGGCATGCCGTGATGGGGAGCGTTCCGGCCGTAGCGCGGGTCCTTGCGGATGTCATCGCTGCGGACGTTGCCGGTGCCGCTGAAAGTGGGATCGAAGACCGCCGTGTTGCGGGGCATGGGGAACTTCGAGAACGCCTCGCGCGGGACGCCGGAGATCGTGTAGAGCATGTACGACTCGCCGGTGTCGTTGATGACGTTGTAGAAAAACGCGCCGAACCGCGCGGCGGAGAGGCGGGTGGCGGCGTCGGTGACGACCTGCACGAGGCGGTGCAGATCGAGCTCGGCGGACATCGTGCGGGCCAGCTCGTTGAGCTCCTCCAGCGTGCGGGTGCGCTCGCGCAGCCGGGTGTTCGCCTGCGCTCCGGCGATGGCCACCGCGGCGAGGTTGGCGAACGTCCGGCCGGCGGCAAACTCCTCGTCGCGGATAGGGCGGTCCTCGCGGAAGTAGCAGACCAGCGATGCGGTGGGCTCGCCGGCGATGCGCAGCGGCAGCACCATCAGCTTGCGGATGCCTTCCGCCTCGTAGGCCGCGCGGCGAAACGTGGCCGCCGGGTCGTCGCGGTCGATGACGAACGGATCGTCGCTGAGCCAGGCGGCCTTCGCCGCCGGCAGCACGGTGCCGGCGAACTCCCGCGAGACGCCCGCCATCTCGGCCATGGCCCACTGGCCGGTGACCGGATCGCAGCGCCAGAGCGCATATCCGTCGGCATCGATCAGGCGGCGGAGGAGGGCGATGAGCTCGGAGACGACTTCCGCCGGCGGCCGGTCGGTGAGGAGCAGTCGGGAAGCGGCTTCGAAGACGGGAACGACGTCGTGAACCGGCACACATCGAGGCTAGCAAGGTCCGAGCCGCCGATGAGCGCGATTCGCGGTCGTCAGCGAAACCCTCGGGTGGCCTGTGATACGCTCGCCGGCGTTGAAAGTAGCGGCGGTGGTATCGCTCGCGGGCGGCCGCGAGTTTCGTCTCGCGACCCAGCCGTGTCCAACGAATTCCCAGGGCAGCCCGATGATCGCGAGGGGGCTGGCACCAACTCTGAAGAAGCTCAGCAGGGTCGATCAGGGAAGAAGGTAAGCCGCCATGTTTGACGACGTCCTCATCGAGTCCGCCGGCAAGGACAAGAAGAAAGGGCAGTGGGTGACGGCCCTCGTCTCGGCCGTGATCCACCTCGGCATCATCGGGTTGATCGTCGCCGCCGGGATGTACGTCAAGAGCAACCCCGAGGTGATCGAGAAGCCCATCCAGGCTTTCATGGTCCAGTCGGCCCCCCCGCCCCCGCCTCCTCCTCCCC
>DATEOX010000412.1:0-19271 GCA_035273585.1 Thermoanaerobaculia bacterium | reverse complement strand
CGCCGGGCTCGATCGAGAAGCTGCCCGCGCTGATGCACGCCGCGGCGGGCGGCGACTGGGCGGCGCTCGCGCAGCAGGTCGCCGCGCACCGTCGCGCCTTGAGCCGCGATCTCGCGGCCGGCATGTATCTCTCCGTCGTTTGCACCGAGGACTTGCCGCGCGTCAGCCCGGAGGAGGCGCGGCGCGTGACCGCCGGCACGGCGGCCGGCGACTACTGGTATCGCAGCGTCGCCGCCGCCTGCGCCGTCTGGCCGCACGTCACCGCCCCGGCGCCGAAGCCGCTGCGGAGCGACATCCCGACGCTCCTCGTCTCCGGCGCCTTCGACCCCGTCACACCGCCGAAATACGCGGAGGAGGTGTCGCGGACGCTGACGCGCAGCCGTCACGTCGTCGTGCCGAACGGCAGCCATTCGTTCTCCGGGATGGCCGGCTGCATCGACGTGATGATGAGCGCGTTCGTGATGAATCCCGATCCGCGCGCGGTCGATGCCTCCTGCGTCAAGTGACCTTACCTCACCGTCATAGACACCAGCCCGCCCTCGGACTTCTCATCGTCGATGAGACAGGTTTTGCCGCCGACTCTCGGCCACTTGGCGAACCACTGATCGAGGACCCCTGCCTCGATCGCCTCGCGGCGGTCCTTCGTGTTGTCGCCGCCGTAAATCCGGATCTGGCCGCCGGGCCTGGTCACCCGCACCGCCTCGGCCACCACCTGCGCCCGCTCATCCTCGTTGAGATAGCAGAGCATCCAGACGCTGATCACCGCATCGAAGGAGTCGTCGCCGAACCGGCTCAGATCGGTGGCATCGCCGCGCACGCGCTGACTAACGTCCATGAACGAGTTGGCGATCGCCGTCCGGTGGCTGAAGACGGCGTTGAAGGTCTTGCGGACGTCGTCATGGATGAAGTCGTCCGCCTGATCGCGGCAGTAGATCGCCTCCATGTTCTTCACGTACGCCGCGCGCGCCTTCTCCTCGTGGGTGATCTGGTTCACGTTGACTTGCTGACCCGGGAACGGCTGGGTCGGACCGTCTTTCAGGACGATGTACCGGTCGCGGTTGATATCGACCGACGTGACCGTGATGCCGATCATCGCCGCCTCCTCGATGAAGAGACCCTGACCGCCACCCAGGTCGAGCACCTCCGCGCCGCGGAGACGGGCGAGATCGCGGTCGCTCAGCCGCAGGAGTCCCGAGTACGATTCCCCGTTCCAGCCCCTCGCCTTGTTGTAGAACGCGAGCCGGTCCGGATTCGACGTTCCGCGGCCGTATCGTTTCCTCTTCACGACGTGCGTGTTCAGCACCTCGCGCAGGAAGAGCGTGCGGCCGGTGAGCACGATGTTGTTCTCGGTGATCTCCGGCATCGCCCACTGCGTCTCCTCGTTGTAATCGGCGAAGGTGCTGCAGTCCGGCAGTTGATCGGGTGCGCTCCGGCAGGTGGCGACGACGTCGTCGTCCTCCTCGTCTTCGACGACGAGCTCGATCAGTTGGATGTCCTCGTCCTGGTTGGCCTCGCTGTTCTTGCCGCAGCAGCACATCAGACCAGCTCCGCCTCGAGATAGGCGCGTGCCACGCGGTGGAGGCGCTCCCCCTTCCACTGCCCGTCGCCGAGGTCGTCGTGCAGCGCGCGCGCGAAGTGGGGGAACTGCGGATCGCGATCGAAGCTCGCGCCGAGGAGGAACGCCGTCGCGACATAAACAGCGGCGTGGCGGTAGTCGTGGAGGCCATGTCCCGCTGCCGCCTCGAGGATGCGCGCGACGAACTGCTGCAGCGGCGCTTCACCGATCGCAACGCATTTCATCGGATGCAGGAACTGCAGCCGCTCGACGAAGTAGGCGTCGAGCTGCCGGCCTTCCGGAGGGGGCAGCAGGTCCTCCACCGGAGACGTCCGCAGCCGCCGCAAGGCCTCGTTCAGGTGCTCGTTCTCCGCCCCTTCCGCGCGCTCGATGAAGGAGAGCGCGGTGAGCTTCACCTCGCGCGCGCGGCCGATGTCGCTGCCGCGGGCGGAGAGGAGGCGTGCCGCCCACGGATACCGTGGATCGCCGGCGAAGCCGCAGCCGAGGTAGAACGTCGTGGCGATGAAATCGGCGATGGCGGCGCGACGAAAGAGCTTGTAGGCGCCCGCGCGGGCCGCGCCGTGGCGCAGGACGGCGCGCAACCCCTCGTCGCCGCCGCAGCCACGGTGGCGCTCCGGAAAGAACCGCGCGAAGTGCGCGATCAGGTGCTGCTCCATCGGCCCGAGGGAGAACGCGAGCACGGACAGTTGCTCGGGACGAATGACGAGCATGGATCGATCAATGGTAACCGCTCCGGTGCAGTCGCGCGGTCGGTTGCCGCCGGGCTCGCCTTATGCACGCATGAAGCGCCTTCTGCCGCTGCTCTTCCTCCTCACCGGCTGCTCCACCCTCGGTCAGATCGCGTGGCAGGCGGCCGACCAGGCCGGCCGCTACTCGGCGAAGCAGCTCGCCGTCGATGACATCCAGGTGCCGGACGGCTACCGCGCGGTGCGCGTCGTGAACGGCCTCAACTTCCCCAGCGCCTTCACCTGGGACGAGGCGGGCAACATCTACATCCTCGAGTCGCACACCGTCCCGGTGCCGATGCTGAAGCCGAAGATCGTCCGCGTCGGGACGAACGGCCACATCGATCGCGTGCAGCTCTCCGGTCCCAACGCGCCCGACGGCGACACGGCCATCGGCCTCACCTTCCACGACGGCTGGCTCTACTTCTCCGCCGAGCGGAAGGACGGCACGTTCGACGTGGCCCGCGTCCGCCCCGCCGGGGGGGCGGTGGAGACGGTCGTGGGCGGCGTGCCGGTGGAAGGCGACCACGACATCAACCACATCCTCTTCGGCGGCGACGGCGCGATGTACTTTGGCGTCGGCAGCGCTACGAACTCCGGCTACGTCGCTGCCGGCGACCCGGTCAACGAGAAATGGCTGAAGCTCCATCCGCAGGGGCACGACATCCCCTGCCGCGACATCACGCTCACCGGGATTACGAAGAACGACGGCAAGGCCATCACCGGCGCGTTCCAGCCTCACGGTCAATCGGCCGCTAAGACGGTTAGCGGCACGCCGCATTGCACGAGTGCCGTCTACCGCCTGAGGAGCGGCGCCTCGGCGCCGGAGCTGATCGCCTGGGGCTTCCGCAACCCGGTCGCGCTGGCCTTCGACGGAACGACGCTGCTGGTCGGGATGCAGGGGGCCGACGCTCGCAGCACGCGCCCCATCTTCGGCGATACCGACAGCGTGCTGCGCATCCGGGAGGGGGCGTGGTACGGCTGGCCCGACTACGGCGCGAACCTCGCACCTTGGAGCGACTTCGTCATCGATCACGCGGCGAGCGGCCTCCAGCCGCCCGACCGCTCGCTCGTGGTGGCCACGACGAAGCCGCACGCGGCGATCAGCGGCATGTCGATCTGGAACGGCGAGCTCCTCGTCGCCGAGATGGGCGACTTCAAGCCGATGACGGAGCCGAACGACAAGAGCCACGCCGGCTTCCAGGTCGAGCGCGTCGATCTCCGCTCCGGCGCCATCGCCCCGATCTTCCGCAACAAAGGCTCCGGCGACGCGCAGCCCGCCTCGGAGCTCGACCTGCGCAACGGCTTCGAGCGCCCGGTCGACGTCCGCGTCGGCCCGGACGGCGCGGTGTACGTGCTCGACTTCGGCGCATTCGTCACGTCGGGCGGCCCGCCGAAGGCGTTCCCGAAGACGGGGAAGCTGTTCCGGATTTCCCGCGTGTCATCCTGAGCGAAGCGAAGGATCCGTACATTTCAGGCGCGACGCAAGATCGCTACGGATTCTTCGCCGTCTGCGCGGCTCAGAATGACACGAGCGGCGTATGCTCGCTCCATGCTCGGCTCGACGGGCGTTTACTCCGGCCTCGTCCTGACCTTCCTCGGTCTATTGATGCTGTTGCGGCGCCGCACGCGCCGCCGCGCACTTGCGATGATCGCCGCCGGCCTGCTGCTCATCATCATCGGCTTCCTGCTGCCGGCGCCGTTGCGGCGCGTCACGCGCGCCGCGACGCGCCTCGACGCGGTCATACCCGCGTGGCAGTTCCGCGAGGTTCACGAGTTGCGCATCGCCGCGCCGCCGGAGCGCGTCTACGACGCCATCCTGCGCGTCCGCGCGGACGAGATCACGCTCTTCCGCACCCTCACCTGGATCCGCCGCTGCGGCCGCGACCTGCCGGAGGGCATCCTCAACGCCGGCAACCGCGCGTCGCTCATCGACGTCGCCCTGCGCGGCGGCTTCACCCGCCTGGCCGACGACCCGCCGCGCGAGCTCGTCATCGGCACGGCCGTGATCGGCCGCCCGCACCAGCCCGACTCCGCGTTCGCCGCGATGAACTTCCTCGTCCTCCCCGACGGCGCCGGCGGCTCGCTCGTCACCACCGAGACGCGCGTCTTCGCCAACAGCGACCAAGCGCGCCGCCGCTTCTCGTGGTATTGGCGGGTGATCTATCCCGGCAGTGCGCTCATCCGCCGCATGTGGCTGCGCGCGATCGAGCGCCGCGCGCTGGCTCCGTCCGTGCACGCGCTTTAGCGATGACTCCCAAACAGCTCGACCGGAAGTACCTCGCCCGCGAGTCGCCGCCGGAGGATCTGGTAGTCGCCCGCGCCGAGGGGAGCTACCTCTGGGATGCGAAGGGCAAGAAGTACATCGATTTCCTGGCCGGCTGGTGCGTGGGGAACGTCGGCTGGGGCGCGGAGCGGATGCGGGCGCGCATTCGCAAATACCGCGGGCCGGACTACATCTATCCCTACTACGTCTACAAGCCGTGGGCCGAGCTCGCGCAACTGTTGGCCGAGCTCACGCCGGGCAACCTGCAGAAGTGCTGGCGCGCGACGGGCGGCACCGAGGCGGTGGACATCGCGCTGCAGGTGGCCATGGCGTACACCGGGCGGCGTAAGTTCCTTTCCATCGAAGGGAGCTACCACGGCAACTCCATCGGCACGGTGAGCATCGCCTCGACGGAGGACCGCAAGCCGTTCCCCAATCTGCTCCAGGGCTGCATGACCATCGACCCGCCGCTCGATGCGAAGGCGGCGGACAAGGTCGAGACGAAGCTGAAGAAGCGCGACGTGGCGGCGTTCATCATGGAGCCGATCAGTTGCAACCTCGGCGTGCTCATCCCCGAGGAGGAGTTCATCACGCGCGTGGTGAAGTCGTGCCGCCGTTACGGGACGCTCTTCATCGCCGACGAGGTCGCGACCGGCTTCGGCCGGACGGGGAAGCTCTTCGCCTCCGAGCACTTCGACCTCGAGCCGGACCTCCTCTGCGTGTCCAAGGCGATCAGCGGCGGCTACGCTCCTCTCGGCGCGACGATCACCACCCGCAAGATCGCCGACGCGGTGGCGGAGGACGTCGGCTTCTACTCGACGTACGGCTGGCATCCGCTGGCCGTCGACGCCGCGCTGGCGAACCTCCGCTGGATCGCCGCGCATCGCACGCGCCTCCTCGCCGAGGTGGAGAAGACGAGCGACTACTTCCGCGAGCGCCTCACCGCCATGAAGCTCAAGCCGCCGGGCGAGGTGCGCATCAGAGGGATGGCCATCGGCGTGGAGACAGGCGACGGCGAATACACGCAGGTCGTCGCTGACCGCTGCCGCCGCAAGGGCCTCCTGCTCACCACCGCGGACAACACGCTCACGATGTTCCCCGCGCTGACCATCGATCGGGAGACGGCGGAGGCTGGGTTGGATGTTTTGGAGCGGGCGTTATGACGCCGCAGCGTCCGTGATCTCCAGCGCCTTATCGATCACCTCGAATGCCTCGCGCAGCTCCGGCTCGGTGATGCAGAGCGGCGGATTGGTGAAGAGATTGTTCCAGTTGATGAAGGCGTACATGCCTTGCTCGCGGAGGTAGGCGCCGAGCTTCTGCATCTCGGGGCTCGTGCCGTTGAACGGCGCCATCGGCTCCTTCGTCTCGCGGTTGCGCACGAGCTCCAGGACGCCGAAGAGGCCGATGGAGCGGGTATCGCCGACAGATGGATGGCGATCTTTCATCGCCGCGTGGAGCTCGGCGAGCACGCGGCCCATTTGCTGAGTGTGCGCGACCATGTCGTCGTCGAGCATCACCTGGATGCACGCCTCGGCCGCGGCGAGGCTCATCGGATGCGCGTTGTACGTCAGGCCGCCGTAGAAGACGTTCCGGTCAAAGTACGAGGCGATGCGGTCGCTCATGGCCACCGCGCCGAGCGGCAGATAGGCGGACGTCAGGCCCTTGGCCATCGTGATCATGTCCGGCACCACGTTCCAGTGGTCGACGGCGAACCAGCGGCCGGTGCGGCCGAGGCCGCACATCACCTCGTCGCAGACGAGGAGGATGCCGTGGCGGTCGCAGATCGCGCGGAGGCCCTGCAGGTAGCCGTCGGGCGGGACGATGAGGCCGTTCGTGCCGGTCACCGTCTCGAGGAAGATCGCCGCGATCGTCTGCGGCCCTTCGTAGGCGATGATCTCCTCGACCTCTTCCAGGCAGCGCTGGGTGAAGGCCGCCTCGCTATCGCCTTCGCGCCAGAGGTGGCTGCGGTACTTGTACGGATCGAAGAAGCGGACGACGCCTGGGATGCCGGGCTCGTTGGCCCAGCGGCGCGGATCGCCGGTGAGGGAGATCGCACCGGCCGTCGCGCCGTGGTAGGAGCGGTAGCGGACCATGATCTTCTGTCGCCCGGTGACCATGCGCGCGATGCGGATGGCGTTCTCGTTCGCCTCCGCGCCGCCGAGGGTGAAGAAGAAGCGGTTCAGATCGCCGGGAGTGAGCTCGGCCAGCATCTTCCCGAAGCGCGCCCGCACGGCGGTGGCCATGCCCGGGCCGGCGTAGACCAGCTCGTCCGCCTGGCGCTTGATGGCCTCGATGACCCGCTGGTCGCCGTGCCCGATGTTGACGCACATCAACTGCGAGTTCATGTCGAGATAGCGCTTGCCGTCCGCATCCCAGAACCAGATGCGCTCGCCGCGGACCATCGGGATCGGATTGACCGCCGCCTGCGCGGACCAGGAGAAGATGGTGTGGCGCTTGGTGAGGGCGATGATCTCTTCGGCCGTGAGCGGGGCGGGGGGAGCGGCGGTGATGCTCATGGGGGCATCTTACGATGTCAAACGATGAACGATGAAGGATGAACGATGAACGACCCGCCCACCCGGTTTGTTCATCGTTCATTGTTCATCGTTCATCGTTCAGGAGAGGCCGACGGCCTCTCTTACCTCCGCCTCCAGCGCGTTCATCTCGCCGCCGTCGGTCTCGTGGTCGTACCCGAGCGCGTGCAGGATGCCGTGCAGGATGAGGTAGCGCACCTCGGTGGCCACCGAATGCCGCTCATCGGCCGCCTGGCGGCGGGCCTGATCGACGGAGATCACGATGTCGCCCAGCGGGCGGGCGTGAGCGGCCGACGGATCAGCGTACGAGTCGTCGGCGGGGAAGGTGAGGACGTCCGTCGTCTTGTTCTTGTGCCGGAACTTGCGGTTGAGCGAGCGCATCGCCTCGTCATCGACCAGCGCGATCGACACCTCGGAGACGTCGCGGTCGAGGCGGTCGAGCTTCTCCAGCGCGAGGAGCACCTTGCGCGCGAAGGTGGCGATCTCGCGCTGGGAGAAGCGCGGGACGCTGCCCGTCACCTCCACGTTCATCACGCCTGCGGCGCCTTCTCGCGGTCGGCGCGGTCGTAGGCCGTCACGATCTTGGCAACGACCGGGTGGCGCACCACGTCGCGGTCGGAGAAGTCGAAAAACTTGATCCCTTCGATCCCTTCCAGGATGCGGCGCACCTCGCGCAGACCCGACTTCTTCCCCTCGGGGAGATCGACCTGCGTGATGTCGCCCGTGACGACGGCCTTCGCCCCGAACCCCAGGCGGGTGAGGAACATCTTCATCTGCTCGGGGGTGGTGTTCTGCGCTTCATCGAGAATGATGAAGGCATCATTCAAGGTCCGGCCGCGCATGAAGGCCAGCGGCGCGATCTCGATCACGCTTCGCTCCAGCAGCTTCTCCACCTTCTCGAAGCCGATGATGTCGTACAGCGAGTCGTACAGCGGGCGGAGATAGGGGTTGATCTTCTCCGCGATGTCGCCGGGCAGGAAGCCGAGGCGCTCGCCCGCTTCGACCGCGGGGCGGCAGAGGACGATGCGCTTGATGGACTTGTCGTTGAGGGCCGCGGCGGCCGCGGCGACGGCCAGGAAGGTCTTGCCCGTGCCGGCCGGGCCGACGCCGAAGACGATGTCGTGATCCTGCATGGCTTGCAGGTAGAGGCGCTGGGCCATGTTGCGCGGCGTGACCACGCGGCGCACCGTGGCGGGGATGACGTCATCGGTGAAGAAGTCGACGATGTTCGTCTCCGGCTTGTCGCGCACCACGCGCATGCCGGTGAAGACATCGGAGCGCTTGAGCGGGTAGCCCTGCTGGATGAGGCTCTGCATCTCGACGAGCAGTTTCTCCACCGCGGCCACGTCTCCCGGCGCCCCCTTGACGGAGATCTCGTTGCCGCGCGAGGAGATCTTCACCCCGAACTCGTCCTCCAGCATGCGCAGGTTCTCGTCGTGGTTGCCGAAAAGCGTGTGGGCGCCCTGTTCGTTCAGCGTCAGTTCCATTCCGGATCACTCTCCTTGCAAAGGGTCGGCCTCGAAAAACGTCATCCAAACCTCGCCGTACTCCGCGCGGCGCACGCGGCGCAGCCGCCTCGGCGAATGCGTAAACGGCTCGCTGTTGCGGCGGTGCTCGATGGCCACCAGCGCCTGCGCGGCGAGCGGTGCATGCGTGTCGATGGCGGCCAGCAGGTCGTCGTACCGCGGCCAGTCGTAAGGCGGGTCGGCGTAGATGAGGTCGTGAACGGCATCGCCGAGGCGCTTAATCCCGCTCAGGACGTCGGCGGGGATGGCCTTGACCTCGACCTGGTATTCGCGCGCCAGCACCTCGATGGCCGCGCAGTTCTTCGGCGACTGTTCAATGGCGGTTGAAGACGCCGCGCCGCGGGAGACGGCCTCGAAGGAGAAGATGCCGCTGCCGGCGAAGAGGTCGAGGAAGCGCGCGCCGTGGATGCGCTCCCCGACGATATTGAAATACGCCTGCCGGGCACGCTCGGAGGTGGGGCGGACCTCGCCCGGCGGCACCGGCACTCTCCGGCCGCGCAGCGAGCCGGCCGTGACGCGCAACCCGCGGCCGCTCATCTACTGCGCCGCCGCTCCCACGAAGTAGTTGTAGAGGTCCTTCTTCGACACGTAGATGGTCGTCGGCTGGGTGAGACAGCGCAGCAGCACGACGCCGCTTTCCTCGATGATCCGCTCCACGCGGTAGGTCTTCTCGTCGTCGCCGACGAGCTGATCTCCGACCTTCGGCTCGTAATTCGCCACGCTGCTGGTCACGGTCCGATCCTCGGAGATGGCCCTCAGCAGATCGCCGAGCGGCCCGATGGCATCCCCGAGCGGCTTCGGCAGGCTCCCGAGCGGATCGAACACGCGCTCGGTGGCGACCTCGCCGTCATACACCCGCAGCCGCGCCATCCGCCCGCTCACCGGCGCATTGAGCGCGTCCTGCCGGATGGACTTCAGCGCGGCAAACCGGAGGTAGGACTTCACCGCATCGGAAGGGAGGATGAGCTTCTTGCGGATGGTTCCGCCGGCGCCCGACATGCTGACCACGACCAGGTCGCCCTCGAAGAACGAGATGCGCTGGTCGATCGCGCCGTTGCGCACGGCGTAATCGAGGATCGGCCGCGGCAGCCGCCCGTCGATGAGCTGCGATCCGATGGCCTGCCTGGCGCCGACCAGCTCGGGGATCTCGTATTTCTTGAGCCGCCGCCGCTGCGCCTCGGGGAGAGGGACGGCGATGGCGCCGTCCTTGGGGGCGGGGGTGACTTGGGTGATGTCGTGGCCGCTCGCCGTCTGCGCGGCGAGCGGGATTGAGGATTGAGGATTGAGGATTGAGAATGCGGTTACGGCGAGAAGGCAGCGAATTCTCAAATCCTCAATCCTCAATCCTCAATTCTCAATCCGGTGCTCCCCAAGGTACTTCATCGCCATCTCCCGCGCAAAAGCGCGAGCCTCATCCACGCCGATCTCGCCGGTGAACACCGCCTCCCGCGTCCGCTCGAGCGCGCGAGCGATGTGCGGTCCGCCCGGCACCTCCAAATCGGTGCCGCGCAGGGGGAGCTTGAAGTTCCGGTACTCGTGAAAGCGGGCCACGTGCTCCGTCTCGGCGGGCTGCAGGGCGGCGATCACGCTCAGCATCTCGGGCGACGCGCTCTTGAAGACGCGGAAGCGTTGCCGGTCCGTGGTCGCCTCGGCCAGGGCGTCGCTGAAGCGGGGGAGCTCGTTGGCGATCTGCACCACATTCCGCGCGCGTTTCTGGGAGAAGCCGGAGCCTTCCAGTTCCAGCGGCGAGGCGTTGCCGCGGAGCAGTGCCGCCGTGTAGAGCACCTGCCGGTCGAGCTCCGGGTCGGCGTCGACCTGGAGGCGGAAGGCCTCCAGGCGGCGCAGCAGTCCCTCGCCGTCATGGCGGGGGCCGAAGAGGACGTCCAGCGCTCCTTCGTCGCGCAGCGCGGTCAGGACGTGCGGTGCGTCCGCCTCGTCCATGGCCAGGAAGAGCTCGCGCCAGATGCGCTCCTTCGAGATGGTGGTCAGGCCATCGCCGCGGATGGCGCCGCGCATCAGCTCCGCCGTGCGCGGCTCGAGGGCAAAGCCGAGGCGCGTGGCGAGGCGGATGGCGCGGAAGATGCGCGTCGGGTCGTCGACGAAACTGCGCTCGTGCAGCACGCGCACGAGTCGCGCGCGGAGGTCGTCCTCGCCGCCGGCCGGGTCGTGCAGCGCGCCGCCCAGGACGTCGAGGGCGAGGGCGTTGATGGAGAAGTCGCGGCGGAGGAGGTCGTCCTTGAGGCGGCCGGCGGTGACGGTCGGCAGCGCGCCGGGCGAGCGGTAGCGCTCCTTGCGCGCGGTGGCGATGTCGATCTCCGGCAGCGCGTCGGCCGTGACTTTGTAGGTGAGGAACTGCGGGAACGAGCGGACCCGGCCCCCGACGCGCTTGGCCAGCGCGCGGGCCAGCGTCGAGCTGTCCGTCTCCAGCGTGAGATCGATGTCGATGGCGTGCCGGCCGAGGATCAGGTCGCGCACCGGGCCCCCGACGAGGAACGGACGGCAGGCCTTGTCCACCGCGACCTCTTTCACGAGGTCGAGCGCGCGGCGCTGAGGCACGGCAAGGTCGTCGAGGAGCGAGGTCATATCGTTTTAGAGGGCGCTACCGGACCAAGTTCCCATAGATGGCCGTGAGGACGCGAAGGCGCTGGCGCGGCCGGAACTTCGACTGCGTCTGCTTTGCTCCCTCCACTTTCGCCGCGGCCACCTCTGGCTTGAACAGGCCGGTTAGTATCGCATGAGTGGCCTCGTTCGGATCGCCCGGAGGAACCAGCAGCGCCGTGCGCCCTTTTTCCGTCCTTTGCAAGTTGATGGGCGTCCGCGACGCGACCACGACGCACCCCGCCACGAGCCCCTCGGACGTGAACCCGTCGAAGTCATCGTCACGTATCGCCGGGTCGACCCAGACGTCGATTTCGGAGAGTTGTTCCGGCGTCGGAGCATGGTCGAAGAGGCTCCAGGTGACGTCGTCGCGGAATCGGTCGATGCGGGCCATGGTCTGCTGGATGATGTTCTCTACGCCGGGTCGCGCGAAGCTGCCCAATGTGCGGCCGGCTGGAGAGCCGACCCTGCATTCAAAGTACGCCTCGTCGACCGCTTCGGGGAGGAGCTCGTGTTGCGTTTCGGCGACGGGTGTGACGATGTACGCCGGCTCGGGCGGGCGGCGGAGGGCGAAGCGGCGGCGGGGCATCGCGCCGTTCGCAACATACGGAATGGTAAAGCCTTGGAACTTCGCCGCCGGCAGCAGCGGAGGGCCATAGACATGGGCCACCTGCGCGCCGCTGCCGCGCACTTCACCCGGCGCCTGGACGACGAGCACCTCGTGCTCGGGCGTGAGGAGGGCGAGGTCGATCCGCTGCGATTTCCGCTCGTACGCCGAGGCGCCCGGCATCACGACCTGAGCGATTTTCATCGTCTGATTGTAGAATCAACCACTTAGCGCCATGACTCGGCAGAGCATCGGCCTCTATACCTCCGGCGGCGACCTCGCGCCGCTCCTCCGCGAGCGTTGCCCCGGCTGGACGTTCCTGGCTCAGGGGGAGGCACGCGACGGGGCGCGGGTGGTCGTGATCGACGCCGATGCGTATGCGCTGCTCGATGCGCCGCCGCGCCGCAGCCTGGTGCGCGTCATCCTCCACGACGGCTCGCTGATCCACGAGCGCCGCAGCGGCGAGCTTTGCGTCCCGCGCAACACCTTTCTCGCCGCGCCGCAGGAATACCTCGCCTTCGCCTCGGATCTCGCTGACACCGCCGTCCACGCGTCGCACCTCGAGCAGGAGGTCGGATATCTCACGGAGGTGCAGGAGCTGATGTCGCTCCTCGATGCCGACGCCGTCTCGGAACGGATCACGCGCACGGTGCTCAACATCCTCGGCTTGACCCGGGCCACCCTCTTCCTCCACGACCCGCGGCTGGAGCGCTACGCGGTGAGCTTCAGCAACGACTCCGACTACCACGAGACGGGGGAGTTCCTCCCCGGCGTGCCGCCGGACGTCCTGCAGCGGGCGCTCTCCTCCGGCCGCTTCTTCGCCGTCGACCGCGGCGAGGACGGCTCCGGGATGGCGGTGATGCCGCTGCAGTCGGACCAGGACCTCATCGGTGTGATCAAGGTGCCGCTGGCGGCTGACGACGCCGTCGAGGAAGAGACGGCGTCGAACGTGACGCGCTACCTCACGCAGGTCACGCGTGTGCTGGGCAACATCTACCAGATGACGCGCAGCCGCGATCTGGCCATGCGCGACGACCTGACCAAGGCCTTCAACCGCCGCTTCTTCGAGTCGTACCTGGACGAGGAGATGGAGCGCTCCCGCCGCTACGGCGCCCTCTTCTCCATCATCTTCCTCGACCTCGACGACCTGAAGATGGTCAACAACTTTTACGGCCACCTGACCGGCTCGCGCACGCTGCAGGAGGTGGCCAAGCGGATCCTCACCGCGGTGCGCACCATCGACAAGGTGGTGCGCTTCGGCGGCGACGAGTTCTGCATCATCCTGCCGTCCACCGACTCCGACCAGGCCGTGGCCGTGGCCAACCGCGTGCGGAAGGCGATGACGGCGCAGCCGTTCCGCCTCGACGCGAACGTGGAGATCTCCATCACCGCCAGCTTCGGCATCGCCACCTATCCGGCCCACGCCCTGACGAAGGAAGACCTCATCCGCCAGGCCGACGCGGCGATGTACCGGGTGAAGTCGACGACGAAGAACGCGGTCGGCGTCGCGACCGTCGAGGATGCCACGAAGCCCGCCGCCCTGTAAGGCGCGCCCGCGCGCCATCACTTCTCCGGGAACTTGAATCCCAGATACGTCCCGGCGCTGACGCCCATGGTGGCCAGCAGCGTGGCGTTGAACTCGGGCATGCTCAGCTCGGCCATGACGCCGACCACGAACATGATGCCGAGGACGATCGTCCAGAGGACCATCTGGAAGCGGTGCAGTCCGATGTTTCCCTGCGAGTCGCCGAGGATGTCGCGGACGAAGCCGTTCGAGTGCGGCGGCGCCGCCGGCGCGTTGCCGGCTTGGGTCGACTCGATGAGCACCGCGCCGAGGGCCGTGCCGGCGCTGATGCCCATCAGGCCGAGGAGCGAGACCGGGATGGTGTCGCGGTCGCCGCTGATCAGCCAGATCATCACGTAGGCGACGATGATCAGGAAGAACCACCAGGCCATCTGACAGCGCCCGAGGCTGTACGGGCCGCCGGCCACGTCGCGGAGCATCCCTTTCTTCGCCGTCAGCCAGGCGAACAGGATCACGACGAGGAGGAGCAGGACCAGCCACGCCCAGGCATACCAGGCCCATTTCACGACGACGAGCCAGAACTCGGCAGCGATGGCTACGGGCGCCGGGGCGATGCCGACGCCGGCTTTGACCCTCCGCACCTGGTAGAGGAACGGGTGGCGGAGGAGCGCGCCCCAGACGGCTTTGTTCGCCGCGTTCCGCTCCAGGTGGAACTGCAGCCGGCCGCCGGGGGCGTCGATCGCTTCCGGCGCGATGCCGGTGTCGTTGCCATTGAGGTAGAGGGTGACCGGCTTGTCCTGTTTGGCCGCGTAGTCGAGGTAGGCGGTCAGCTCCGCCGGGTTGAGGGCGATGATGATCGAGTCGCCGAGGCTCGCCCGCCGCTTCGCCTGCCGCGCCGCCTCGGCCTGCTTCTCCGGCGGTGTATCCGTCGGATTCGGGATGAGCCGCACCTCGCAGACGGTGAGCGGCGGCGCCTTCGCCGGGTCCTGAGCAAAGACGGAGGAGGCGGTGGCGAGGCAGAGCACGGCCGCGAAGATGCGCATGGAGGGACCTCCTGCGAGGAAGACGCGGCGGGAAGGCGTTGTGTGATCGGGGCGCTACACTACTCATCCATGTCCGAAGGCCTCTCCATCCAGGGCACCCTGGCCGACACCACCGTTCCGGACCTCTTCCGCTCCGTCATCCGCGGGGCCGAGACGGCCATCGTCTCCCTCGACGCGGCCGATCGGAGCGACACGATCTACTTCCACGAGGGGAAGATCATCTTTGCATCCTCGACCGATCCTGACATGGGGCTGGCCGAGGTGCTGCTGCGGACGGGAGAGCTGAACCTGGAGCAGTACGACCAGGCCATGGAGCGGGTGGTCGTCTCGCGGCGGATGGGGGCGCTGCTCTGCGAGCTCGGCTACCTGCAGCCGGACGAGCTGCTGCGGGCGGCGGAGCGGCAGGCGAGCGCGATCGTGCTCAACGCGCTGGCGTATCGGAGCGGCAACTACACGGTGGAGTTCACCGGCGAGCTGCCGGACGGCATCATCTCCCTCCCGCTCTCCACCGAGCGGTTGATCCTCGACGGCATGCGGACGATCGAGTACTGGTCGCTCATCATGCGCGGCATCATGCGCGTGGGCCGGATGCTGGAGGCGACGGCCGGCGCCGACATGCGCAGCTATCACCTCGAGCTGTCCGACGAGGAGGCGCACGTCCTCTCCCTCCTGGCCGACGGCCCGCAGTCGGTGGAGGTCCTCTGCTCGCGCAGCTACCTCTCCAACTTCGCCACCTGCCGGACGATCTGGGGCCTACTGGCCATCAACCTGATCCAGGACGCGCAGGACGTGGCCGTGGAGGAGAAGCGCGCCGCCATCGAGAGCGAGTACGAGATGGAGGAGGTGGTGGAGCGCTACAACACGGTCTTCGAGAAGATCTTCGCCCTCGTCCTCCAGCGCATCGGCGACCACGTGTACGACTTCATCGACCGCGTCGTGCTGCACATGTCGCCGGAGACGATGCCCTACCTCTCGGGCATGAACCTCGTGAACGAGTCGCGCATCGACATCGACCAGCTCCTGACCAACCTCGTGGCCTCCGGCTCCGAGGACCGGGAGGCGGTGGTGCTGATGGTCTTGAACGAGCTGCTCACCGGCTGGATCTTCGAAGTGCGCAGCGAATTCGGGGGCGGCCTGGAGGCGCAGGTGGTCAAGTTGGCGGAGTCGGTGAAGCGGTGAACGGCGGGCGCGTAGTTCTCGCGCTGTTGCAGCTCACCTGCTCTGGAACGCTGCAAGTCGACAGCCGCGAAGCACGCGTCTTCCAGGCCGCCTACGATCATTACCGCCGCGACCACGGCTCGCCCGTTCTGTTCGCGCCGGAGACGGTGGATCCCTCCAACATGCCTGGCGCCCAATCCCTCCGGCTCGCCGCGGCAGATCCGCTTTATGAGGAGCTGATCGCACAAAACGGCGGCGGGTTCGTGAGCCTGAGAAGCTGGCTGAGCGCCATACCGTCGGCCAGAGTGATCCCGGCGGCTCTCCTGCGCGCTGCACCGTCCAGGTGGCCGTATGACGTGGAGCGAGTCCTCGTTTTCGCGAAGCCGGTGTTCAGCTCTGACGGTCAAACCGCCTTGGCGTGGGTTTGCCATCTCGACCACTACAAACCGCAGGGGCAAGCTGCGGTCTTTGTCCCCGAAGACCTGGTGCTGAGCCTGCGGCAGACAGACGACGGCTGGCGCGTGACGCGCGTGTACTCGTGGTCGCCGGATTGACGATGGAGGGCACCTCCGGGAGATGACGTAAAATAACCACGCTCCATGCGCCAGACGATCGCCATCCTCCTCTCCTCCTTCCTCCTCTCCGCCTGCGCGATGACGCCCCCCGGGCCGCCGACCCAGCCGAACGACCGCGAGTGGAACCTGCTCATGGCCGACTACCAGTGGCTGGAGACGAACCGGAAGGCGCAGCCGGTGCCGCCGGCCACCGCGTCGCGCAAGCAGACCATCGAGCTGCTGCTGGAGAACCACCGCAAGATCCAGCCGCTGTACGAGAACTTCTCGGTGAAGCTCGACGAGTACTACAAGCGGACGTCGGATCCGCGCGCGGCGGCGGTGATGGCCCGCGAGAAGCTGACCATCGGCGACGAGTACATGAACATCCTCTCCCGCTACGACACGGCGCTGACGTATTACCGCCAGGCGCTGCAGTACGACCCGAACTCCGCCGAGGCGCGGGAGCGGATCGCGGCGGCGGAGCGGAGGCGGTTCGTATCGATGGAGGCCTTCGCCAACGTGAAGAAGGACATGAAAGAGGATGACGTGCGCCGGCTGGTCGGGCTGCCGCGCGAGGACTGGATCAAGCAGGTGGTACAGAACAACCGCATCTATTCGGTGTGGATCTACCCGAAGGCGGACGGCGGCGCGTCGGCCATCTACTTTGACAACGGCGTGGTCTATCACACAAACTGGAACGCTGCCGCGCCCACGGCGCAGGCTCAGACGTCGAAGTGAAGGGAGGGCGTGACATGTCTGGAATCGAAGCAGTCCCGCACGACGATCAATCTCATTACGAAATCTCGCTCACGGCCGGACAGGCGTTCCTCGCCTTCGTTCTGCTGCTGCTGTCCCTCGCCGCCTCGTTCGCCTTCGGCCTGATCGTGGGCAGAGGCCAGGTCGACGAGCGCCTGGTGGTCCGCAAGGAGCCGTCGGTCGTGACCGAGGCCTCCGTGCTGCCGAAAAAGTCGGATGGCCGCATCGTGGAGCTGGGCGTGGCGGAGGAGGACTTCAAGGCGCCCGCTATTGCGCCTGCGGTCCCCGATGCTCCCGCCGCCGCGCCCGAGCCGGCTGCCGCCGCCCCCGCCTCTCCGCCCGCCGTGGTGGAGGAGGCCGCTCCCGCTCCCGCTCCTGCTCCTGTCGCCGCCCCTCCCGCCCAACCGGCCTACGCCCAGCTCCTCTCGACCAGCGACCAGAAGACGGCCGAGACGCTCGCCGCGAAGCTGATCGAGCACGGGTTCACCGCGGCCTACGTCGAGCGCGGCTCGAACGAGAAGGGGCCGCTATTCCGGGTCCGCGTCAAGTTCGCCTCGGAGGCCGATGCGCGCGCGGCGGAGACGCGGCTCAAGGAGTTCGCCAAGGACGTCTGGATCGTGAAGTAGTCACTCGCGTTCTTTACGCGCGGCGGCCACGGCTGCCTCGATCGCGCCGATGCAGCCCGGACAGAGAGCGCCGCGGCTGTGCACCGCGACCATGTGCTCGAGCGGAGTAGGGATCTCGCACAGAGAGCAGTGGATGACGACGTGGTACGGCGACATCGCGACGGGCGGTCTCGCCTCGACCGGTTCGGCCGTCTCCTTCCGATCCCCGGCGATGACGTCGAGGCAGATGTTGATGCATCCTTGTTCGAACCGGTCGCCGAGACCCGGCCGTTGCTCATCAAAATAGGTAACAGCTTCGTCGATTTCGGCTTCGGCAGGCCTGAGGAACCGCACCCGCATCACTTCTTGCGAGCTCGAAGACGCGCGAAGACCTCTTCAGCCGGCACCGCCTCGATGTTACCTGCCTTGTATTCGGCGTAGCGGCGCTCGGCTTCCTGCGCCCACAATTGATCGTTCTCCTCTTCAGAGAGATCGTCGAGGCTGTCGAGAAGCCGGCTTGCCAATTCAGCCCGCGCAATGAGAGGTAACTCGAGCGCTTCCGCGGCGATGTCCTTCGGATTCTTCCCCATCGTCTCCGATTCTAACCCTCCCTGCCCTGAACCCCCTCCTTGCCTCCCCCCGCCCTGATGGCATACAACGGCCTCAGCGCGCGCGATGGCACCGCTCTCGCTCGCTCCGTACCTCTACTGCATGGCAGACGACGACAGAAGCTCCACCACCACCCCTCAACTCGAGCAGTTGCGCGATGCGCAGGCGAAGAAGCCGCGCAAGACCGAGGATCCCACTTACATCCTCGACAAGGCCATCTACCAGCTCTGGGAGACCATCAACGACCTCGACCAGATCCAGCCGGAGCACGTCTCCCACTACCGGGTCTCCATCTTCGGCTCCTCGCGCATCCAGAGGGGGGACCCGATCTACGAAGAAGTGAAAAAGCTCAGTTACGAGCTGGCGCGGATGGGGGTCGACATCGTCACCGGCGGCGGGCCGGGTTTGATGGAAGCGGCCAACGCGGGGGCCATCGACGGGCAGGTCGAGAGCCACGCGCGCTCGTTCGGGCTGGCCATCCATCTGCCGACCGAGGAGTCGGCGAATCCGTTCGTGAACAAAGTGTTCCGGCACCGGACCTTCTTCTCCCGCCTGCACCACTTCGTCCGTCTCTCCTCGGCGTTCATCGTGATGCCGGGTGGCATCGGCACCGCGCTCGAGCTATTCATGGTCTGGCAGCTCCTGCAGGTCAAGCACATGAAGGAGCATCCGGTGATCCTGGTCGGTACAATGTGGACCGGTCTGATCGAGTGGATCCGCTCGTCGATGGTCGAGCGCGGGCTGGTCAGCCCTCCCGATCTGGACGTCATCAAGATCGTCTCCTCCGCGGAGGAGGCCATCCCCATCATCCGCACGTCGTTCGAGCGGTTCAAAGAGGAGAAACGGAATGCCCTCGCATGATCAGGTCCTGGACGCGCTGAAGAAAGTCCGCTTCCCGGGACTGTCGCGGGACATCGTCTCGTTCGGCTTCGTCCGCGACGTCCGCATCGATGGCGGCCGCGTCGCGTTCACCATCCACTTCCAGACCGAGAACCCCGCCGTCGGCCAGCAGGTCGCGCGCGAGTCCGAAGCCGCCGTCCGCGCCCTCGACGGCGTGGATGACGTCCGCGTCAACCTCGAAGTCGGCCCGCGTCAGGCGCAGGGGCAGGGGGGCGCGATGCCCGCCGGCGCCCAGCCGCCGCAGCAGATCCTCTCCGGCGTCAAGTTCAAGATCGCCGTCGCCTCGGGG
>DATEOX010000411.1:0-5195 GCA_035273585.1 Thermoanaerobaculia bacterium | reverse complement strand
GCAAGCGCCGGGAGATCCTTCGCTTCGCTCAGGATGACAGCTCCAGCGCCACCGCCGTCCAGTCATCCTCGAGCCCCTCGCGAACGCGCGCCCGCACGTTCGCGAGGAAGGCATCCAGCCACGCATCGCCGTCCGTCGCGGCAGCGATGCGCGCCACCTCTTCGTAGCCGAGCGGCTCGTCATGATCGGCCGGCGCCTCGGGGATGCCGTCGGTGAGGAAGAGCATCCGGTCGCCCGGCGCGAGTTGCACGCTGCGCGTTTCGTATGCCGCATCCGCGCGGATGCCGAGCGGGAGGCGCATCCCATCGACGGAAAGCACCTCGGCCGCGCCGCCGCGGATGAGATAGGGATCGGGACAGCCGGCATTCGCCAGCTCCACGGTCCGCGTCGACGGCGTGAAGCGCGCGCAGGTGAGCGCCACGAACTCGCGCTTGCCGAGCTCCCCCACGAGCTTGCGGTTGAGCTGGCGCATCGCCTCGGCCACGCCTTCCCGCGCGACGAACGGCAGTACGGCCTTCACCGAAGCCATGATCAGGCTCGCGCCCATGCCCTTGCCGGCGACGTCCGCGACCACGATCACGATCGAGCCGTCGTCGAGGCGGACGAAGTCGTAGAAGTCGCCGGCCACGAGGCGGGCCGGGAGGTTGCGCGCGGTCAGGGCGAAGCCGAAGCCGGCCAGGGAGGGGGGTGGGAGGAGGCGGGCCTGGATGGCGCGGGCCATCTCCAGCTCGCGCTCGGCCCATTCGCGCTGGCGCAGCCGCTCGCCGAGGACGTCGAAGGCGCGGTAGATCAGGCCGACGATCACAGCCACGACGCCGGTGAGGAGCATGAAGTAGCCGTGCGCGCCGAGGTGCAGGAAGGGCGTGATCTCGATCCGCCGCCGGGTGATCGAGAACCAGAGGAATAGTCCGAGGAACCAGCCGGCCATGCCGCCGATGAGGAACAGCAGCGCCTGCGCGTACACCTGATACCGCTGGGGGATGTTTTTCAGCATCGGCGCGAACAGCCGTCCGAGCAGGTGCACGCAGAGGTTGATCAGGACGCCGACCAGGCCGCCGGTGAGAAGGATCCAGCCGGCGTTCGTGAGCTCCTGGCCGATGGCGTAGAAGCTGGAGATCACCACGCCGGTCGTGGCGGAGAAGGCGAACATCCGCAGCCGTCGGCTCATACCTCATCGTATACGGGCTGTTACAACTCCGGTTCGCGGTCGTGCTAGCGTTCCGCGGTGCCCATGAAACGCCTCCTCGTCCTCCTGCTCCTCGTCTCCCTCCCCCTCGTCGCACAACAGCCGGAGAAGCAGCAGGACGCGAACGCGAACGCCGCCGCGCTCACCATCAACCTCGAGCCCCTCGGCGACAGCGACGCGGGCGTCGTCAACCGCGTCACCTTCCGCTACACGCTGCCGCAGGACGTGCCGCCGGAGGCGATCGCGCTGCAGGGGTCGATCCTGCAGGGCGGGACGGTGGTGAAGAACTTCCGCTTCATGCTCAACCCGCGGCAGGTCGATTCGGCGCGCACCATCATCACCGTGCCGGCGGGGGAGACGGAGATCGAGGCGCGGCTCGTGGTTGCCTACGACAACCTCGTCGTGCCGATCATCGTCGGCAAGGAGTCGAAGAAGTTCACGGTGGCGAAGACGAACAGGACGTACGTCGCCACGGCGGAGGATGGCGCGGAGGCGATCCTCGCGGAAGGGATCGTGCCGGAGTCGGTCGGGGCGGTGAAGATCCGCCCGCCGCGCCGGGACGTGGCGCCGAACCTCTTCATCGTCGACGTCGAGACCGCGCCGCAGGTGAAGAAGGTGGAGTTCTGGGTCGAGAACAAGAAGATCATGACCCGCAACGCGCCGCCGTATCACGCGGAGCTCGACCTGGGCAAACTTCCAAAGCGGGTAGAGGTGCGGGCCATCGGCTACGACGCGCAGGGGCGCTACGTCGACGCCGACGCGTTCATCGTCAACGAGCGGGAGACGCCGCTGGAGGTCAAGATCACCCGCACCGTGACGCCCGACCAGGTCTCGCACTTCAAACTGAGCGTGCAGAACCCGAAGAACACGGAGATCAAGAGCGTCGTCTTCTTCGCCGGGAAGCAGAAGATCTACGAGTGGTCCCGGCCGCCGTACGCGGTGGACATCCCGAACGCCCGCCTGGCCGGCGTGGACTTCGTGCGCGCGGCGGTCACGGACGAGACGAGCTACGAGGCGGGCGACCTCCTCTTCCTCAACGGCGACCGCTACACGGAGGAGATCGAGGTCAACCTCGTCGAGCTGCCGGTGACGGTCACGGACCCGGCCGGCCTGCCGGTCCCGGGGCTGACGGAGAAGAACTTTCAGATTCTGGAGAACGGCAAGCCGCAGAAGATCACCAGCTTCAACTACGCCTCGAACCTCCCGATCTCCGCCGGCGTCCTCATCGACCACTCGGGCAGCATGGAGAAGCGGATGGAGGCGACGAAGCAGGCCGCGGTCGAGTTCTTCAAGGACATCATGAAGGGGAAGGACCGGGCCTTCATCGGCGGCTTCGCCTTCGACGCGTCGAAGCTCGCCCCGTTCGTCTCCGACGTCTCGGTTCTGGAGCAGCAGGTGGCGGCGATCCCCGCGGCCAGCGGCGGCACGGCGCTCTACGACGCGATCGTCACCGGCCTCTATCGCTTCCGCAACGTGCAGGGGCGCAAGGCGCTCATCGTCCTCACCGACGGCGAGGACACGACCTCCCGCCTGCCATACGACGAGATGCTGACCTACGTCCGCGCCTCGCGCGTCCCGATCTACTTCATCGGCATCGGCCTCGGGTTCGCCGACATGGGCGGCACCTCGAAGATGAAGGCGCTGGCCGCGGAGACCGGCGGCGTGGCGTATTTCATCCGCGACGTGAAGCAACTCAAGGAGACGTACGCCGCGCTGGAGAAGGACCTCCGCTCGCAGTACCTCGTCGCCTACTACACGGAGAGCACGAAGAAGGACACGGCGTACCGCGCGGTGGAAGTGAAGGTGGACCGTCCGGACGCGAAGGTGAGGACGATACGGGGTTTCATTCCGTAGTCAGATCGCGATCCCCCACCCGTCAAAGTCGGCGTCGTGCTTCGACGCGAGCGACACCATCCGCTCCACGAACGGCTCGCTCGTCACCTCGCCGACGGTGCTGAAGCGGACGGCCTGCACGGACCAGAGGCTTTCCTCCTCCTCGCCCGCCACGGCCACGTGGTAGCCGGCGGCGGTCAGCTCCGATTCGAGCGCGTGCGCTCCCTCCTCCGACCTGGCGATGAAGAAAAAGTCGACCGGGCCGTCCGTCGTCTCGTCGCCGCCGTTCTCGCGGATCATCTCCAGCAGCTCGACGTTGCGGGCGAGGTGTTCCTGCACGGTGCTCATAGATCAGCCTTTCACGCGTTGCGTTCGACGGGAGATGATGGTCGCCGAGCCTTGGGCAACCAGCGCCGCCGGCCGTGCCGGCTCATTGGTTCAGCCTTTCGTACGACGCGCGCAGCATGGTCACGCGCTTCACGTAGTTGCGCGTCTCCGGGAAGGGAATCGACTCCAGGAACTCGTCCATCGGCTTGCGCGGCGCGGCGCGGCGCCACTTCATCACATTCCCCTGACCCGCGTTGTACGAGGCGATGGCCAGCGTCGTATTGCCGCCGAAGAGGTTGACCAGCATCTTCAGGTGCATCGTCCCGAGCTCGATGTTCGTCTCCGGGTTCTCCAGCCGCGACACGTTGAACGAGCGGTACACGCGTCCGCCGAGCTCGCGGCCGGTGGCCGGCATGAGCTGCATGAGGCCCGTCGCGCCGACCGAGGAGCGCGCCCGCGGGTTGAAGTAGCTCTCCTGCAGGATGAGCCCCATTACGAGGTAGGGATCGAGGCCGTTCTTCGCCGAGTACTTGCGGATCGGGTCGCCGTACTTGTCCGGGTAGTACATCCGGATGAAGTACGCCGGCACGGAGTCCTGCTCGACCGTGGCGAGCTGCGGGAACGCCCGCTTGAGCGCGCGGTAGGTATTCAGCCGGTCGCCGGCGGCCTGGTGGAGCTCCGCCATGAGCGCGTCGGCGTAGGGCTGGTTCTTCGGATTGATGTTCTTCTCGATCTCCAGCCGCGCGTCGCGGGTGTCGCTCAGCGCTGTGAGCTCGTAGGCGAGGCGGAGCTCCTGCGGCATGTTCTTCTCCGCCACGTCGCGCCAGTCCGGACGGGGCAGCGTGAGCGGGTTGACCTTCCCTTCCTGCCGCGTCGCGCCGTGGGCGACGGAGTGCATGGCGTAGAGGTCGAGATATGGCGCGGACGCCAGTCGCTGGTAGGTCGCCTTCGCCCCCGCCTTGTCCCCGGCGCGCTCGATCGTCCGCGCGTACCAGTACTCCGACTGCCGCCGCACGTTCGGGTTCTGGTACGTGTCGGCGATGAAGCGCAGCAGCTCCTTGGCGCCGCCGAGGTCGCCGCGCGCATAGGCCGCCCAGGCTTTGTCCCAGAAGTGCTGCAGCGCCGGATCGGCCAGGCGGTCGAGCTTCACGATCTCCTGCACGAGCTGCCGCGCGTACGCGTCCTGGTTCTTCGCCTCAGCGATGCCGACGAGGGTGTTCAGCACTTCCAGCCGCACCGGTTCGGCGAGCGGGAGCTGCAGCATGTCCTTCAGCCGCTCGGTCGCGAGCCGGTCGTACTCCTCTTTCTTCGCCTTCTTGGCCAGATCGACGAGCTGGATGGTCTTCTTCACGTTGGCGAACTTCGGCTTCGTGACCGTCTTCCGCTTCTTCCCTTTGCCGACCCTCACCTTCACGGTGCCGACCTGCTTCTTCTCCACGATGGTCTTCGACACCGTCGGGTTGATGGACGCGGCGAGCACGCGGTAGTTCTTCGATGCGGTGTAGAGCGCGGGGACGGCGTATTTGAAGTAACCGGAGGTGAGCGGCTCGAGGACTTTGTTCGAGTCCTCCAGGCGGCGGAGCTGGCTCAGGGCCAGGCCGCGGTTGAGCTGGATGGGCATGCGCATCGAGGCCGGCGCGACCGGCTCGAGCGCGGTGAGCTCGTCGTAGGCGGCCTGTGCGTCGCCGTCGCGGAGGAGGGCCAGGCCGCGCTCCAGGCGCTCGGCCGGGGAGAGCGGCAGCGGCGCGCCATCCGCCAGACCGGAGAACGCGCGCATGACGGCGATGGCCTGCGCTGCCTGCTCCGCCCTCGGCGACTTGATGACGATGTTGCGCGCGTTGACCAGCAC
>DATEOX010000410.1:0-7763 GCA_035273585.1 Thermoanaerobaculia bacterium | reverse complement strand
GGTGCGGCTCATGACTCAGAAGCTGAGCAACACCTTCAGCCCGTAGTTCGTCGTGTTCGGCACGCCGCGGAAGGCGAGCGAGTCGCGGTCGATCATCACCGCCGCGGCGGCCCCTTTCGGCACCGGCAGCCAGTACGCAATGCCCTCGATGTCGCGCCGCTGCACGGGCAGCGAGGCGCGGCGGAGGCGATCGTAGCGGAAGAGCGCCTCCCATCCGCGGACGAAGCGCGGCGTGACCCAGAGCGAGTAGCCATTCGCATCGATCTCCGGCGCGTTGCGTGCGACCTGGTCGGTGGCGCGCAGCAGGTCCAGGCCGGCCACGACGTGGGGATGCTCGAATGTCGTCTGGGCCAGCAGGCGCCGCCGCGGCGAGTTGGACACGTAATGGTCGTCGTTCACGAAGCCGGTCACGCGCCATCCCTTGAGCAGCGGATGCTTCGGCAGCGGCCGGATCGACAGGCGCACCTGCATCGACTTCTGGTCGTTCTGCTCGTTGCGCGCGTACGTCTCGCCGTTGTAGATGCCCGCCGCGACGTCGCCGTAGTCGCCGCGGAAGTTGTAGCGCGCCGTCACGCCGGCGTCGGCCGCTGACTGGAATCCCTCGCGATCGATGAACACCGCCCCCTGGAAGCGGTAGCGGTAGATCTGCTCCTCATAGTCGACGAACGGCGTGGTGACGACGCCGAAGCGGACCCACGAGCCGGGCGTGGCCCACTCGTCGAGGTTGAGCTGGGCCCAGGCGAACTTCAGCCGAAACTCCTGGCTGCCGCTCAGCGAGCTGGTGGTGCCGGTCTCCCGCGCGACGTCCGGCGTGATGCGCCACGAGATGTATTTGTTCAGCGTGCCGGTGGCGTTGATGTACGCCCGCTGCACGTTGAACGAGCTGGGGTGGAACGGTTCACCGTTGGCGTCGAGGAGCTCCGGCGACTGCCTCCACGTATAGTCGGCGAAGATGACCGCTCCGACGCGAAACGTCGGCGCATCCTCAGCGAACATCGGCGCGGCGAGGATAAGAAGGACGGCGGCAAACTGCTTCATGCCGCGACTTTACGGCAGAGGCAACCTGATCGTGAAGCAGGAGCCCTGTCCTTCCTCACTCTCCACGGCGATCGAGCCGCTGTGGGCCTCGACGATCGCCTTCGCGATGTAGAGCCCGAGGCCGAGGCCGCCGTAGTAGCGGCTGGAGACGTTGCGCGCGCGGTGGAAGCGCTCGAAGAGCTGCGGGATCTCATCGCGCGGGATGCCGATGCCGTGGTCGATCACGGACGTCAGCATCGCGCCGTCGATGCGGGTGACCACGACATCGATGTCCGTCCCGTCCGGCGAGTACTTGAGCGCGTTCGACAGCAGGTTGTCGACGACCTGCCGCATCCGGTCCGGATCGGCGTGCACGATCATTTCGCCGACGCTCATGTCGAGGCGGATGTTCCGCGCCGGGTGCTGCACGCGGAACGCCGAGGCGCGGCGGTCGATGAACTCCATCCAGCGGATGGGCTGGGGATGGATCTGCAGCCGGTTCGTCTCGATGCGCGAGACGTCCAGCAGCTCGGAGATCAGCCCCATCATCCGGTCGATCTCTCCCAGCACCGCGGTCAGGTACGTGCCGCGCTCCTCCGGCGGCAGGTCGTTCACCGTCTGGGCGAGGAGCTGCGTGTAGCCCTTGATCGTGGTCAGCGGCGTGCGCAGCTCGTGCGAGGCGACGGAGAGGAACTCGTCCTTCTTGCGGTCGAGCTCCTGCAGGGCCGTGATGTCGCGGATCACGAGCACCGCGCCGACGATGCCGTTGCTCTCGATGGGCGCCGCGGCGATGGAGAGGTCGAGGTCCTTGCCGGTGATGACGTGCCGCCCGATGGTCAGGTAGTCCGGCACGGTCAGCCCGCGTAGCGCGCGCGCCTGCGGGAAGTCCTCGGCCGCGATCGGCTTGCCGTCCGGATAGCGGAGGTGGAAGCGCTCGAACGAGCCGAAGTCGATGGCCTCCGTCCGCGAGCCGAGGCCGAACATGGTGAGCGCGGCCTGGTTCACGTCGACCACCGTGCCGTGCGCGTCGTAGACCCACAGGCCGTCCGTCATCGACCCGAGGATGGAGTCGAGGCGCGCGGACCGCTCGGCCATCATCTGGGCCAGGCCTTCGATCTCGCGCTTGGCCCGCACCTGGTCGGTCACGTCCTGGATCAGGACGGTGATGCTCTGGGTGATGCCGGAGAAGCGGCCCTGGACGGCGGAGATGATGCGGTTGATGTAACGCGGCCCGAGGGCCACCGCCTCGTCGATGCGCGTCTCGCCCGACTCGGCCACCTGCTTGAGGATCTGCTCGAAGCCGGGGATGACCTCCGCCACGCGCAGGCCGATGATCTTCGTGTCGTCCGGCGTGATCTTCCCGTACTCGGCGGCGAAGTCGAGGAGGCGGACGTTGGCCAGCTCGAAGCGCAGCTCGTCCGCGGAGATGACGGCGATGCCGACCGGCGCCGTCTCGATGACCGCCTCGAAGCGGACGCGCGCGTCGACCTCCCGCCGGGCCAGCTCTTCCGCCGCGCGGTGGCCATCGAACGACATGCGCGTGAGGCGGTGGATGTGCGCCGCCGCGCCGATGCGGTCGGCCACCGACTGCGCGAACTCGAGGTCCTCGGCGTCGAAGTTGCGGCGGGCATCGGAGCGGGCGATGACCAGCGCGCCGATCCGCTCGCCGTACGACTCGATGGGGCAGGCGATCACGCTCTGCTCGCCCATCGTGCCGATGATCCGCTTCTCCTGCTCGTCGCGGGCGAAGTCGACGATCGCGTCGCCGCGGACGTCGGAGAAGAGCAGCGGCCTTCCGATCTGGAACACCGTGCCGGGCAACGCCTCGCCGGGGTGGTACGGGTTGCGGCTGAGGTAGTCGCGGAAGCGGTGGAAGTACTCCGCGGTGGGGGCCACGGAGGACATGCCCACCATGTGCAGCTCGCCGGCGGCGGGATGGTAGAGGTAGATCATGGCCGAGCCGCCCACGGCCTCGGCCACGCGGCGCGCCGGCTCGTCGAGATTGTCGAACGTCGGCTGCACGGTGACGGCCTCGATGCCGAGGTTGGCCAGGCACTCGGCGCGGCGGCGGCGCCAGGCCTCGCGCTCCGCGTTCTGGCGCTCGTCGGTCACGTCGCGGGAGAGGACGACCGAGCCGATGATGCGCCCCGCGTCGTCGCGGATCGGCGCCGCCTTGAGGTTCACCACCCGGTCGTCGCCGGAGCGGGCGTCGTGGATCAGGTAGTCGGACTTGACCGCCTCGCCGCGGATGGCCCGGATCGACGGGAGCTCGCTGGGCGAGAGCGGGCTGCCGTCGATGTAGCGGTGCCGGTTGTTGCGCAGGCGGCCGTCCGGCTCGGGGGCGAAGAGGACGGCCGGCTCGCGCTGGGCCGCGGCGTTCATCCGCTCCAGCCGTCCGGAGGCGTCATAGATCGCGGCCGACTCCGGAATCTGGTCGAGGATGGCGTTGACCTTGGCCATCTCCCGCACGGCGCGGTTGTGCAGCAGGGTGTTGTTGAGGGCGAGCGTGGCGTAGCGGCCGATCTCGGCGAAGAGCGCGATCTCCTCTTCCGTCCACTGGCGGACGGACTTGCAGTCGTGCAGGCCGAAGGCCCACGGCTCCTCCTCGCGCGGCCGGAGGATCTGCACGAGCTGGGAGCGGACCTGGAAGCGCGCAGCAAGCTCCGGATCGAGCTCCGCATCGCCTTCCCGCACGACGATGGGCGCCGGCGACTCGAAGGCCTTGCGGATGAGCGGCGCGGAGCCGGCCAGCGGCACCGGCCGGTTGTCGTCCATCGGCACGTCGCAGTCCGCCGCCGTGACGGAGAACTTCACCTTGGCGAACTCGAACTGCTCGCCGATGGGATGGAGCAGCCAGGCCCGGTCCGCGCCGAGCTCTTCGCGGGTGATGGTGACGATGCGCCGCAGCACTTCCTTCAGCTCCAGCGTCGCGGTGAACGACTCGAGGATGCTGGAGAGGAAGCGGTAGCGCTGCTCGGAGAAGCGGGCGCCTGCGCCTGCAGCCGCGGCGCGGTCGAGGTAGCGCATCATCAGCGTGCGCACGGCGGTGTCGTCGCCGTTCGCCTCGGGGAGCTCCAGCACGCGCGCCATCGGCTGCTTCTCCTCCGCGAGCTGCCGGATGCGCTGCCAGGCGGAGCCGCCGCTCACGGCGATGAGGGCGAAGTGGCCGCCGTCGAGCAGTGCGCGCGCTTCTTCCTCCGAGGCGGCGATGACGGGGTCGAGGTGGAGGGATCGCGCCACCTCGGCGGGCGTTCGCGCGGCATGTTCGGCCGCGACGATGAGGACCTGATTGGGCATGTTTACGCCGAGCGGTTCGGGATGGCGAATGCTACCACCCTCGCGAATAGAATGCGGCAATGCCGAAACGCACCTTCGACGAGCTTTTTCGTCTCATGCAACGCCTCCGCGGCCCCGACGGATGCCCGTGGGACCGCAAGCAAACCCTCCCCGACCTCAAGCCGTTCGTCATCGAAGAGGCCTATGAGGTGGTGGACGCTATCGACCGCGACGACCGCGACGCGCTGAAGGAGGAGCTGGGCGACATGCTCCTCGAGGCGGTGTTCATCGCCGAGATCACCCGCGAGGAAGGGACGTTCGACATCTACGACTCCATCGGCGCCATCCACGACAAGCTCGTGCGCCGCCATCCGCACGTCTTCGGCGACGTGGAGGCGAACGACGCCGAGCAGGTGCTGGTCAACTGGGAGAAGCTGAAGAGCGAGGAGCGGAAGGCGGAGAACAAAGGCGTGCTCTCCGGCGTCCCCGGCTCGCTGCCGGCGCTGCTGAAGGCCTCGCGGCTGACCGAAAAGGCGGCCCGTGTCGGATTTGACTGGCGCCGCACGGAGGACGTGTTCGAGAAGCTGGAGGAGGAGGTGGGCGAGCTGCATGAGGCGATCGCCGCCGGCGAGCAGGAGAAGGTGCATGACGAGGTGGGCGACCTTCTCTTCACCATCGCCAACATCGCCCGCAAGCTGAACGTGAACCCGGAGGAGGCGCTGCAGTCGACGAACCGCAAGTTCGCCCGGCGCTTCGCATCGATGGAGTCGGAAGTGCATCAGAGCGGGCGCAACATCGATCAGCTCTCGCTCGAGGAGATGGACGCCCTGTGGGACCGCGCAAAGGCCGCCGAGCGGTCGTGATCGCCGTGCTGCTGTTCGGCGCGCTGGCCGTGCACGACCTGGCCGTGCCGCCGGCGCGCGCGTTCGGCACCCGCGCCGCGCTGGCGACGATCGGCGGCTACCAGGCGCACGTCTCGCCGCATCTGCGCGGGCGGGTGGTGTGCCGCTTCACGCCCACCTGCTCGCATTACGGCTACGAGTCGATCCGCAAGCATGGGCTGGTGGTGGGAGGGGCGAAGACCGCATGGCGCATTACGCGCTGCGGGCCGTGGACGAAGATGGGCACCGTCGATCCTCCCTGATCACTCCAGCGGCTCCTCCGCGCTCGGGCAGACATCATTCAACAGGCATGCGCTGCACTTCGGCTTGCGGGCGATGCAGATCTCCCGGCCGTGGTAGATCACCCGGTGCGAGTAGCTGGTCCACTCCTTCTTCGGGATGAGCTGCATCAGATCCTGCTCGATCTTCTCCGCGTCGCTGTTCGCGGTGAGTCCGAGCCGGCCGGAGACGCGAGCCACGTGCGTGTCGACCACGATGCCCACCGGCGCGTTGAGCGCGTTGGAGAGGACGACGTTCGCCGTCTTCCGACCGACGCCCGGCAGCGCGGTCAGCTCCTCCATCGTGCGCGGGACCTCGCCCCCGTGGCGCTCGACGAGCGCCTTCGAGCAGGCGATGACCGCCTTGGCCTTGTTCCGGAAGAAGCCGGTCTGCTTCACGTCCTTCTCCATCTCCACCTGGCCCGCGGCGGCGAAGGCCTGGGGCGTGGGGTACTTGCGGAAGAGGGACTTGGTCACGACGTTCACCCGCGCGTCGGTCGACTGCGCGGACAGGATGGTGGCGATGAGCAGCTCGAACGCGTTCGTGAAGTCGAGCGAGCACTTCGCCTTCGGGTACATGCGTTTCAATCTGGCGAGGATTTCGGTTACGCGTTCTTTGCGGCTTTTCATATGCACGAGCTCACAGCTCACAGCTCACAGTTCACAGGGAGAAACCTGGCCAGCTCAGCGGTGGGCGGGGCCTGTGAGCTGTGAACTGTGAGCTGTGAGCTTCTTCGCAATAGGATATTGCACGCATGAGCACTCTCACCTCGCCCCTCGCTACTCCCCGCGTCATCCGCGCACCGCGCGGCCTCGAACTCTCCTGCCGCGGATGGCAGCAGGAGGCCGCGCTGCGCATGCTCATGAACAACCTCGACCCCGAGGTGGCCGAGCATCCGGAGGAGCTGATCGTTTACGGCGGCATCGGCAAGGAGGCGCGGAACTGGGAGTGCTATGACGCAATCGTGGCCACCCTCAAGCGCCTGAAGAACGATGAGACGCTGCTCGTGCAGTCGGGCAAGCCGGTGGGCGTCTTCCGCACGCATGAAGGGGCGCCGCGGGTGCTCATCGCCAACGCGAACCTCGTCCCGAACTGGGCCACCTGGGAGGAGTTCCGCCGCCTCGACGCCCTCGGGCTGACGATGTACGGCCAGATGACCGCCGGCTCCTGGATCTACATCGGCACGCAGGGCATCCTCCAGGGCACGTTCGAATGTTTCGCCGCCGTGGCGAAGAAGCACTTCGGCGATTCGCTGCGCGGCCGGCTCGTCGTCACCGCCGGGTTGGGAGGGATGGGGGGCGCGCAGCCGCTGGCGGCGACGATGAACGACGCGACGGCGCTCGTCGCGGAAGTCGACCCGTCGCGCATCCGGCGGCGCATCGAGAAGCGCTACCTCGACCAGGAAGCGCCCTCGCTTGACGCGGCGATCCGGCGCGTGCTCGAGGCGCGGGACAAAGGCGAGGCGGTCTCCATCGGCGTCGTGGCCAATGCCGTCGAGCTGCTCGACGCGCTCCTCGCGCGCAACATCGTCCCGGACGTCCTCACCGACCAGACCTCGGCGCACGACGAGCTGCAGGGCTACGTCCCGGCCGGCATGTCCTACGACGCCGCGCTCGCGCTGCGCGAGAGCAGCCCGGAGATGTACGTCGATCTCTCGTACTCGACCATGGCCCGGCACATGCGCGCCATGCTCGAGCTGCAGCGCCGCGGCGCCGTCACCTTCGACTATGGCAACAACCTCCGCGGCCAGGCGCGCGATCATGCCGGCGTGGCGGACGCCTTCGAGGTGGGCGGCTTCGTGCCGCTCTTCATCCGGCCGCTGTTCTGCGAGGGCAAGGGGCCGTTCCGCTGGGCCGTCCTCTCCGGCGACCCGCAGGACCTGCTGGCCACCGACGAGGCCATCCTCGAGCTCTTCCCGCACGACGCGGCGCTGCATCGCTGGATCCGCATGGCCCAGAAGCGCGTCGAGTTCCAGGGATTGCCGGCGCGCATCTGCTGGCTCGGCTACGGCGAGCGTCACAAAGCCGGATTGCTCTTCAACCGCCTCGTCGCAGAGAAACGCGTGTCGGCGCCGATCGTCATCGGCCGCGATCATCTCGATGCCGGATCGGTGGCCTCACCGAATCGCGAGACCGAGGCGATGAAGGATGGGTCGGATGCGATCGCGGACTGGCCGATTCTCAACGCGCTGCTCAACACTGCGTCCGGCGCGACATGGGTGTCGGTGCATCACGGCGGTGGTGTCGGCATCGGCTATTCACTCCATGCCGGCATGGTCGTTGTCGCCGACGGCACGAGTGAGGCCGACGA
>DATEOX010000409.1:0-4263 GCA_035273585.1 Thermoanaerobaculia bacterium | reverse complement strand
CCACGCCACTTCCAAGATCCGGGAGTTCGACGACCTCAGCCGCGTCCGCACCCTCGGCTTCCGCGGCGAGGCCCTGCCGTCGATCGCCAGCGTCTCCCGCTTCACCCTCCTCACCTTCGACGGCGCCTCCGAGCACGCCACGGAGATCGAATGCGACCCGCTCACCGGCCGGCGCGAGGTCCGCCCCGCCGCCCGCGACCGCGGCACGACCATCACCGTCGGCGAGCTGTTCGAGAACGTCCCCGCCCGGCGCAAGTTCCTCCGCAGCGCCGACGCGGAGTTCCGCTCGGTGGTCGGCGTCGTCTCCTCGTACGCCCTCCCCCTCCCCTCCCGTGCCTTCCGCCTGGAGCACAACGGCCGGGTGGTCCTCGACCTCCCTCCCGCCGCCTCCGATCGCGAGCGGATCATCCAGATCCTCGGCAGCGAGGCGGCGCAATCGCTCGAGCCGATCGACGCCACGATCGGCGAGGCGCGGGCCACCGGCTTCGTCACCCGCGGCCTCCGCTACGGCAGCCGGCGCAACCAGTACTTCTTCGTCAACGGGCGGCTGGTGAAGGACCGCGTCCTGACCCATGCCGCGAACCGCGCCGCCGAGGCCTTCGACTTCGATGGGCACCCGGCGATCGTGCTGTTCCTGGAATTGCCGCCGGAGCTGGTCGACGTCAACGTCCATCCGGCCAAGACCGAGGTGCGCTTCCGCGACTCGTCCGCGGCGCACGTCGTCGTCGAGCAGGCGATCAAGCGGGCGTTGGGCGGGGCGGAAGAGGGGGGGGCGCTGATGACTTCTCCGTCGCAAGGCGCCTTTGCGCCGCCTATCGTCCTTCCGCCGCCGCAGCCGCGCATCGAAGTCACTCCTCTCTTCCAGCAGCAACGCGCCTTGGTGCAGCCGCCGCTGCCATCTGCCGCCACGCTCGTCGAGGAGCCGGCGGCGCCGAACCTCGGCGACCTGCAGGGGCGGGTCATCGGCCAGTACCGGATGAGCTACATCCTCCTCGACACGCCCGGCGGGCTGCGCCTGGTCGACCAGCACGTGGCGCACGAGCGGGTCCTGTACGACCGCTACTGGCAGCAGCTCGAGGCGCGCGCGCCGTCGAGCCAGCAACTGCTGACGCCCATCCTGTACGAGGCCGGCGCGGCGGAGGTGGCGGTGCTGGAGTCGCACCTGGAGGAGTTGCGCGCGGTCGGCTTCGACATCGAGCGCTTCTCCGGCAACGCGTTCGCCATCGCCGCCGTGCCGCAGGAGTTGGTGCGCAACGACGTCGACGCCTTCCTGCACAAGCTGATCGATGCCTCGATCGAGGAGCGCTCGCCACACGTGACGCGCGTCCGGGAGCGCATCTGCGCCTCCCTCGCCTGCCAGGCGGCCATCAAGGTCCATCGACCCCTCGGCGGCGAAGAGATGGCCCGCCTCGTCTCCGAGCTGCTCGCGTCGTCCAATCCCTTCGCCTGCCCGCACGGCCGCCCGATCGTGGTGGACATCAAGCACCTCGACATCGAGCGCCACTTCCACCGCAAATGAAGATGACGGCGCAGGAGCTCGGCCGCCGCGGCGAGCGGCGCGCCGCCTGGTTCTACCGCCTGCGCGGCTTCCGCATCGTGGGCCGGAACGTCCGCCTCCAGCGCGGCGAGATCGACCTCGTGGCGCGCCGCGGACGTCTGCTGGTGGTGGCCGAGGTGAAGACGCGCCAGAGCCTCGCGGCGGGCGAAGGCTTCGAGGCGGTGGGGCGGGAGAAGCAACTGCAGCTCGTTCATCTCGCCGACGCGTACCTCGCCCGTGAGCAGCCGCGCGACATCGTGCTGCGCTACGATGTCCTCTCCCTTTTCTGGACCGGACGCCGCTTCGTCGTCACCCACTTTCCGGATGCCTTCCGGCCGGTGGCGGACGCGGCGCGGCCGTGGAAGTGGCGGGTGTGAAACGGCGGGCGGCTGTCCGTCACTACCTGAGCGGCAGAACAACGGACAACGGTTCTCTCAATTCGTCGCCTGGAACTGCACCATCCGCCACTGGTAGTGCGCGAGTGCAGCTTAGGAAAGCTGTCCTTCGCCCGCCTCGATTTCGGCGGCCGGCACGTCTGCGGCCTCCTCCCCTTTCTCCCGCCGCGTCCGGAGCATCTTACCCGCCGCCTTGGTCACCTTCTTGCGGGCGCCGTCCGCCTTCTCCCCCTCCAGCACCTCCCGTTTGATGACCTCCTGCTTGAGCGCCTCGCGCAACTCCTCGATCTCGATCTTCGCATCCGAAACGCGGCGCAGCTCGCGACGGACGGTGTCGAGCACGGCGTCGCCCATGAGCACCGCGGCGAGATAGAACTTGTTCGTCGCCTGGAGGTGATCGTGGTACGCGTAAAGGCCGGACTTGATCATGCTCTCCCGGGTGAGGAGGTAGACGTTCTCCAGATCGGCGGCGCTCTTGGGGTTGAGGGCGAGGAGGTCGATGTCGAGCACCAGCTCCGCGTCGATCGGTTTGGCGAAGATGACCCGGAAGACGCGCCAGAGGTTGCCGTTCGTCAGCGCCACCCACTCGACGCCTTGATTCGCAGCGTAGTCCACGGCCTGCTTCGCGTGACCGTCCTTCAGCTCCAGCCCGATCGCCTTCACCTCGATGAGCATCTGGAACTTGCCGTCGATCCGGGTAGCGAGGTCGCAGAAGGTGCCGCGGATGCAGAGCTCGCGCGTGACCTCGCTGTATTTGTCGTAGCCGAAGATCTCCGCCAGGACGTCGGTCACGATCATCGACGTGTCGGACTCGTTGACGTCCCGCGCCTTCGCGGCTTGCAGGATCGGCTGAAAGCGTCTCAGACCGGCGGCGAGCCGCTCGGCGATGCGCGAGGGAATGGTCATCGGAGTCTCCTTCGATGGGAAGACACCATCGCGTCGATTTCGTGGCGAAAACCCGCTACTTCGTCCGCAGCCGGATCTCCGCATCGAGTCGATGCCTTCCCTCCGGCCACGCCTTCAGGAACGCCCGCCACATGGTCGGCGTGTTGATGCGCGACGCGATCTCGAACTCGGCGGCTTCTTCGCGGCAGCGGCGGGCGTCGGCGGCGCGGAGGGACTCCGCGTGGCTGGCGAGGTAATCGTCCCAGGCGGCGCTGGTGCCGGTCTCCCAGGCGCTCTCCCAGTCGCGCGGCTCGCGCGCGGCGACGGCGCGCTGGAGCTCGCCGAAGCGCTCCCACGCCTCGCCGCGATGGATGCCCGCCGGATGGGCGGTGAGATACAGATTCCAGGCCGCGATCGTGTCGTGCTCGCGGGCGGTGGCGTACTCCGCCTCGTCCGCGGCATGGCGCGCGCGGCGCTTCGCCTCCTTCCGCATCACCCGCGCCTCCGACGCGCGCGGCCAGTCGCGCCAGGCGGCGAGATAGGCGTCCCATGCTTCTTCCGTGTCCGCCTCGGACGCGGCGGAGAATGCCGCGGCCTCGGCCGAAGCCTCATCCGCCTTGCGCTTCGCATCCGCGAGCCGGATGTCGGCGTCGAGCCGATGCCGCCCCTCGGGCCATGACTTCAGGAACGAGCGGAACGCGTGCGTCGAGCCGGCGCGCATCGCCTCCTCGTACGCCGCGGCCTCGTTGAGCAACTCCTGCGCGGCGGCGGCGCGCGGCGAGTCGGGATGCGCATCGAGAAAGCGCTGCCACGACGCGGAGCTGCCGTTCTCCCATGTCGCCTGGAACGCCTCCTCATCGACCGGACCGGACACCGGCGTCATGGACGCCGCCGAGACGACCACCGTCGCCTCCTCCTGCTTCGGCGGGGTCATCTCCGTCCGCGTGAACGGGCCGGCGTGCGTCACCAGGAACGGCGCGATCGCATCGGAGAACTCGCGCGCCGACGCGTACCGTTTCCGGCGGTCCTTCTCCAGCGCCTTGAGCACCACCGCCTCCAGGCCCGCCGGCAGCGCGAGCTCCGGATTTGCCGTGACGAACGCCGGCGGCGCCTCGGTGAGGTGCTTCATCAGGTAGCCCTGCGGAGTCTTCGAGGCGAAGGGCGGGACGCCGGTCAGCATCTCGTACAGCACGACGCCGAAGCAGTAGAGATCGGCGCGAGCATCGAGTTGCTCGCCATCGGGCAGGTTGCCGAGCTGCTCGGGCGACATGTACTTCGGGTTGCCGATGAGCATGCCGGCCTGCGTCGTGTCGACGTTGGGCCCGGAGACGTCCTTGGCCACGCCGAGGTCGATGATCTTCACGACCAGGTGCTCGTCGGAGTCGAAGGCCAGCATCACGTTGTCGGCGGAGATGTCGCGATGCAGCAGTCCGCGGCGATGGATGG
>DATEOX010000408.1:0-2926 GCA_035273585.1 Thermoanaerobaculia bacterium | reverse complement strand
GCCGTAGCGGCGGCCGCGATACGTCGAGTGCTGGCCGACGAAGAGGTACCCGCGCTCCAGCACGCGGGCCAGGTCGCTCACCCGGCCGAAGCCCTCGTAGTAGCCGTCGCGCTCGCCCGTGAGGAGCGTGTGCAGCGAGTGGTGGAAGTCGTCCGCCCACTGCGAGTCGAACCCGAGGCCGAGCTGCTCTTTCGGCGTGATGACGCGCGGGTCGTTGAGGTCGCTCTCGGCGATGGTGTAGACGCGCCGGCCAAGCTCCTCGGCGCGCGCGCGGACGGCGGACGTGAGGTCCTGCAGGAACGGCTCTGCGGAGTGATCGACGATGGCGTGCACGGCGTCGACGCGCAACGCATCGATGTGGAACTCATCGATCCACTGCAGCGCGTTGTGGATGAAGAACCAGCGGACGTGATCGCTCTGCGGCCCGTCGAAGTTGAGGGCGAGGCCCCATGGCGTTTTGTACCGGTCCGTAAAGTACGGCCCGTACTCGGACAGGTAGTTCCCCTCCGGGCCGAGGTGGTTGTAGACGACGTCGAGGACGAGGGCGAGGCCGCGCTGATGGCAGGCGTCCGCCAGCCGCTCGAGGCCGCGGACGCCGCCGTACGACGCCTGCGCGGCGCCGACGTACACGCCGTCATAGCCCCAGTTCCGCTCGCCCGGGAACTGCCCGACCGGCAGCAGCTCGACGGCTGTGATGCCGAGCTCCTTCAGCTCGTCGAGCCGCGGAATGACGGCCTCGAACGTTCCCTCATCGGTGAACGTCCCGACGTGCAGCTCGTAGACGACGTAGTCCTGGAGCGGCAGGCCGCGCCACTCCGCGTCGTGCCATTCGAAGTCGCTGCCGACGACCTCCGACGGACCGTGCACGCCCTCCGGCTGGTATCGCGACGCGGGGTCGGGGCGGTCGGTGCCGTCGAGGGTGAAGAAGTAACGCGTCCCTTCGCCGCTCTCGACGACCGCCTCGTGATAGCCGTCGCGCTTCGTCATCGCCACCCGCTGCTCGCGCGGCGCGACGATGTGCAGCTCGACGCGCTCGCGATGCGGGGCCCAGACGCGAAACTCGGTGCGCTTGGCGTCGAGCAGACGCGCACCGAGGAGTGGCCCCTCATCCGCCGTTCGGGCACCTTCTCCCCGCGCGGCGGGGAGAAGGGTCTCAGGCGTCAAGCGCTTCCTCCTCCGGCTGCGGCTCGTTGGTCAGGAAGACCGCGCCGAGCGGCGGCAGGGTGAGCGTGGCCGACCACTTGCGGCCGTGCAGCCGGATCGGCGCCGCATCGACGCCGCCCATGTTCCCCTGCCCGCTGCCGCCGTACAGCGGCGCATCGCTGTTCAGCACCTCGGTCCAGCGGCCGGGGGCGGGCAGGCCGACGTGATAGTTGTGGCGCGGGATGGGCGTGAAGTTCATGGCCACCACGACCATCTGCTCCGGCTTCGACGACGAGCGGCGCGTCAGCACGACCACGCTGTTCTCCGTGTCGCAGCAGTCGATCCACTCAAAGCCGTCGGGCGACATGTCCAGCTCGTGCAGCGCCGGGATGTCGCGCGCGGCCTTGTTCAGGTCCTCGACCCAGCGGTTGAGCGCCGCGTGCATCGGATGGTCGAGCAGGTTCCAATCGAGCGACGTGTCGTGGTTCCACTCGCGGTACTGGCCGATGTCGCCGCCCATGAACATCAGCTTCTTCCCCGGCTGGGAGTACATGTGGGCGAAGAGGAGGCGGAGATTGGCGAAACGCTGCCACTCGTCGCCCGGCATCTTGCCGAGGAGCGAGCCCTTGCCGTGCACCACCTCGTCGTGGGACAGCGGCAGCACGAAGTTCTCCGTGAAGGCGTACATCATCCGGAAGGTGAGGTCGTTGTGGTGGAACTTGCGGTGGATCGGGTCGTTGCTGAAGTAGCGCAGAGTGTCGTGCATCCACCCCATGTCCCACTTCATGCCGAATCCCAGCCCCCCGATGTATGTCGGCCTCGAGACCATCGGCCATGCCGTCGACTCCTCGGCGATGGTCTGCACGTCCGGATGCTCCTTGTAGACGTCCTCGTTGAGCCGGCGCAGGAAGGAGATGGCCTCCACGTTCTCCCGTCCGCCGAACTCGTTCGGGATCCACTCACCGTGCTTGCGCGAGTAATCGAGGTAGAGCATCGAGGCGACTGCGTCGAAGCGCAGGCCGTCCGCGTGGTACTCGCCCAGCCAGTAGAGCGCGCTGGAGAGGAGAAAGGAGCGGACCTCGTTCCGGCCGTAGTTGAAGATCAGCGAATTCCAATCGGGGTGGAATCCCTTGCGCGGATCGGCGTGCTCGTATAGGTGCGTGCCGTCGAAGTAGGCCAGGCCGTGCTCGTCGGTCGGGAAGTGCGACGGCACCCAGTCGAGGATCACGCCGATGCCGTTCTGGTGCATGACGTCGACGAAGTACTTGAAGTCCTGCGGCGTGCCGTAGCGGCTGGTGGGGGCGAAGAAACCGGTGCACTGGTAGCCCCACGAGCCGTAGAACGGATGCTCCATCACCGGCATGAGCTCGACGTGCGTGTAGTTCATCTTCTTCACGTAGTCGGCCAGCAGCGGGGCGAGCTCGCGGTAGCTGAGATGCCGGTTGTTCTCCTCCGGCACGCGACGCCACGAGCCGAGGTGCACCTCGTAGATGGAGGTCGGCGCGTGGAAGGAGTTGCGCTGCTTGCGCAAGGCCATCCAATCGCTGTCGTTCCACTCGTACTCGAGGTCCCAGACGATGGAGGCGGTCTGGGGCGGCGTCTCGTGATGGATGCCGAACGGGTCGGCCTTGTCGACCCGGAAGCCGTTGTGCTTCGAGACGATGTGGTACTTGTACTTCGTCCCCTTGCCGACGTCAGGGATGAAGCCCTCCCAGATGCCGGAGCCGCCGCGGAGCTGGAGCGGATGCGCGTCGTAGTTCCAGCCGTTGAACTCGCCGATGAC
>DATEOX010000407.1:0-3813 GCA_035273585.1 Thermoanaerobaculia bacterium | reverse complement strand
AAGGGATCGATGTTTAGGGTCGCTCGCCTCCTCGTCCCCCTGACCACGATCGCCGCCGCGGCGGTGCTGGCCATGCTCCTCCTGCCGCGCGGCGCGGCCGGTGGCGAGCGGACGAACGTCCCCGCGGCCAACCACGACCAGTACCTCTTCGGCCGCGACGGCGTGATCGAGCAGCCGGTGCGCGGCAACGTGCAGGTCTACTTCGGCAACGTCTCCGTGCACAACGTCATCGACGGCGACCTGCTCGTGTACGGCGGCGACGTCACGGTGCGCGAGCCGGGGCGGATTACCGGCAAGCTGATCCACGGCGGCGGCAACGTCACCGGGGCGGAAGGGCGGGCGGCGGCGGTCTACTCGATGTCCTCGCTGGAAGGGGCGACGGCGACGCTGACCACGACCGCAGTCGTCCTCTCGCTGCTCTTCGTCTGGCTGGTGACGGCCGTCGTCGTGACGCTGGCCAACGGCCGGGAGGTCCGCTACTCCTCGATCGAGATCCGCGGCAGTGCGCTGCACTGCTTCGCCCTCGGCCTGGTGGCGCTGACCAGCTTCGTCCTGACGGCGATCGTCTTCAGCTACCTCGTGCCGTTCCTGATCGGCATCCCGCTCCTCGCCGCCCTCACCGTGTTCGCCATCCTGACCAAGATCTACGGCATGGTCGCGGTGTTCCACGCCGTCGGCACGCTCGTCGCGGGCTCGCGGACGCGCGAGCAGCTTGCATCGCGCAAGTGGCTGCGCGGCGACATCGCCATGGTCGTAGTCGGCGTCCTGATCCTCGGCGCGATCCGGATGATCCCGGTAGTCGGCCCGATCGTGTGGGGCGGCGCGTCGGTCTTCGGCGTGGGCGTGGCGCTGGCGACGAAGTTCGGTCGGCGGGAGCCTTGGTTTCTCACGTGGAGGCCGGCCGAGGCGTAGGACTCGCGGGCTCGTTCAGGAAGTCGCTCACGCAGGTGATCGCGCCGACGTCCTCGATGTCGACGCCGCGCCTGCGGTACTCCTCCGCGATCAGCTCCCGCAGCGCCGCCCGCCCGCGGCGCACGCGCGCCTTCACGGCGTTCGCATCGATGCCGATCACCGCCGCTGCTTCGGGGGCCGTCATCTCCTCCAGGTCGCACAGCGCGAGCGCGACGCGCTGCGCCTCGGGGAGCCGGCGCATGGCGCGCTCGACCAGGAACGCGCGGAAGGTCTGGATGCACATCGTGTCGGGATCGGGCTCGCCGCTCTCGGCCGCGTCGTCGAGCTCCACGTGCGTCGCCTTCGCCCGCAGTCCGCGCTGCAGGTTGAGGCAGACGTTCACCGCGATGCGGAAGGCCCAGGTGTAGAGCGCCGACTCGCCGCCGAAACGCGGCAGGGAGCGGTCGATCTGGATGAGCGCCTCCTGCACGGCGTCCTGCGCCTCCTCGTCGGAGCGGACGAGGCGCCGGGTGAGGGAGCGCAGCCGCGGCGCGTACTGGGCGGCGAAGAGGCGCATCGCTTCTTCGCGGTCGCCGGCGGCATGGAGGCGGACGATCTCGCTGTCCATCATCGATAGCGTACCTTTTTCCGGCCCGCCTGTGACCAAGGAAGCAGGAGGGAAAAGTCATGAAACCAAAAGTCCTTGCAGTCCTCGCCTTGCGGATCGCCCTGGGGGCGATCTTCCTCGTCCACGGCCTCACCAAGCTGTTCGTCTACACGCCGAAAGGGACGGCCGCCTTCTTCGCCGCTCACGGCTTTCCGCCCTGGTCGGCCTACCCGGTGATGACCTGGGAGATCGCCGGCGGCCTGCTGCTCATGATCGGGATCAAGGCCCGCTGGCTGGCGCTGGCCTTCCTCCCCATCCTCGCAGGCGCGTTCCTCACCCACTGGCCGAACGGCTTCATGTTCGACGTGCCGAAGGGCGGCTGGGAGTTCCCGGCATTCCTCGCCCTCACCATCCTCGTCTACGCGGCGTTCGCCGACACCCGGAAGGAGCAGACCGTATGAACCGCATCACCACCGCCTAGCTGCAGGACCGCCTGCGCGACACGGCCGGCTTCCAGTTCTGGAACGTCCTGACCGATGACTACTTCAAGGGGCAGATGATCCCCGGCTCCCGCCGCGTGCCGCTGGACGTGGTGGTGAAGACGGCGAAGACGGAGGCGATCGCCGAAGATGCGGAGATCATCGTCTACTGCTCGGGACCGGGCTGTCCGCAGAGCCTCCTGGCGGCCGAGAAGCTCACCACCGTCGGGTTCACGAACGTGCGCGTGTACGAGGAGGGGTTGGCGGGGTGGGTCGGCTGAGAGCCGGCCTTACATGTTCTCCACGATGGCGCGGCCGAACTCGCTGGTCGAGACCTTGGTCGCGCCGTCCATCTGCCGCTCCAGGTCGTACGTGACGCGCTTCTGGCGGATGGTCTTGGCCAGGCCGCTCTCGATCGCGTCGGCCGCCTCCCACCACTTCATGTGGCGGAGCATCATCACGCCGCTGAGGATCAGCGAGCCGGGGTTGATCATGTCCTTGCCGGCGTACTTTGGGGCGGTGCCGTGGGTGGCCTCGAAGATGGCCACCTCGTTCGACTCGTTCGAGCCGGGCGCCATGCCCAGGCCGCCGACCTGCGCCGCGAGGGCGTCGGAGAGGTAGTCGCCGTTGAGGTTCGTCGTGGCGATGACCGAGTACTCCGAAGGGCGGAGCAGCACCTGCTGGAACATCGAGTCGGCGATGCGATCCTTGATCACGATCTTGCCGCTCGTCGCGCTGCCGGGGTCCGACTCGGGGATGGTGACGTCGCCGAACTCCTCGCGCGCGATCTCGTAGCCCCAGTCCTTGAAGCCCCCCTCGGTGAACTTCATGATGTTGCCCTTGTGGACGAGCGTGACGGAGTCTCGCTTTGCAGCGATGGCGTACTCGATCGCCTTCCGCACCAGCCGCTTGGAGCCGAACTCGGAGATCGGCTTGATGCCGATCGCGGCCCCCTCGCGGATCTTGTCCTTGCGCCGCTCCAGGTCGTTGATGAAGCCGATGATCTGCTTCGCCCCGTCGCTCCCCGCCGGCCACTCGATGCCGGCGTAGACGTCTTCCGTGTTCTCCCGGAAGATGACCATGTCCACCTTCTCCGGCTCGCGCACCGGCGAGGGGACGCCGTCGAAGTAGCGCACGGGCCGGACGCACGCGTAGAGGTCGAGCACCTGCCGCAGGGTGACGTTCAGCGAGCGGATGCCGCCCCCGACCGGCGTGGAGAGCGGCCCCTTGATCGAGACGCGGTAGTGCTGCAGCGCATCGAGCGTCTCCTCGGGGAGGTAGTTGTCGAACTTCTCCTTCGCCTTGTCCCCGGCGAAGACCTCCAGCCAGGAGATCTTCCGCTTCCCGCCGTACGACTTCTCCACCGCGCCGTCGATCACGTACCGCGTCGCGCGCCAGATGTCCGGCCCCGTACCGTCTCCCTCGATGTACGGGATGATCGGGTCGTCCGGGACGACGAGGCGGTTGTTCTCGTAGCCGATGCGGGTGCCGGTCGCGGACTTCGGGAGGCGGTCGCTCATAGCGCGCGCAATGTAGACGAAAGGGCGACATCGCGCAACGCGCGGAATTACGTCCGTACGTCCCTCTATCTAGAGAGAGGAGACGTGTATGGCCAGGGAAACCGTCATCCGTCCGCAAGCGGTCGGCCCGGAGGCGTTCGACGACCGGAGCGATGCCGGCGCGCAGGCGCAGGCCGCCATCCTGTTGTCGGTCGGCGTGCAGCTCCGCGGCGACGACCTGAAGACGATGAGCCGCTCGGCGGCGGTCGGGAGGGCGGCGGAGCCGCTGGCCATCCCCGCCGCCACGGCGTTCGCCGAGGCGGAAGGGGCCGGCGAC
>DATEOX010000406.1:0-11381 GCA_035273585.1 Thermoanaerobaculia bacterium | reverse complement strand
GGAAGCCGTCCGCGGCGCGGCGCGGCGCGACGCGCGACGCCGCCAGCTGTTCGCGGACGGAGCGGTAGAGAGCGGCGGCGGTGGGCGCGCGGCGCTCGACCAAGGTGCGGAGTTGGTGTTTCATGGTTTTGAGTTGCTGGTTGTTAGTTGCTGGTTGCTAGTAGGACACCCGGCCGGACGGTCTACCAGTAACCAGCAACGAGCAACCAGCAACTACCGCGAAGCGGTAACGGGCCGGTTCTCCTCGAACCAGGCCACGGTGCGGGCGATCCCTTCATCGAAGCTCGTCGGGGCGCGGAAGCCGAACCAGCGCTCCGCGCGCGAGACGTCGAGCATCCGCCGCGGCTGGCCGTTCGGGCGGGTGGTATCCCAGACGATCTCGCCCGTGAACCCCGTCTTGCGGGCGATGGCCTGGGCCAGGTCGCGGATGGCAATCTCCTCGCCGCGCCCGAGGTTCACCGGCTCGGGGCCGTCGTAGCGCTCGGCGGCGGTGACGATCCCCTCCGCGGCGTCCTCCACGTAGAGGAACTCGCGCGTCGGCGAGCCGTCGCCCCAGAGCACGACCTGCCGGTCGCCGCGCTCCTGCGCCTCGACGAACTTGCGGATCATGGCCGGGATCACGTGGCTGGTCTCCAGGTCGAAGTTGTCCCGCGGGCCGTAGAGGTTGACCGGAAGGAGGAAGACCCCGTTGAAGCCGTACTCCTCGCGGTAGCCCTGGAGCTGGACGAGCAGCGCCTTCTTGGCGATGCCGTACGGGGCGTTCGTCTCTTCCGGATAGCCGTTCCAGAGCTCTTCCTCGCGGAACGGCACGGGGGTGAACTTCGGGTACGCGCAGATGGTACCGAGGCAGACGAACTTCTCCACGCCCGCCTGGCGGGAGGCCTCGATGAGCTGGATGCCCATCACGGCGTTGTCGTAGAAAAAGCTGCCGGGGTGCATCCGGTTCGCGCCGATGCCGCCGACCACGGCCGCGGCATGGATGACGAGGTTCGGGCGGTGCGCGGCGAGATAAGCGCGCGTGGCGGCCGCATCGCGGAGATCGAGCTCGCGTTTGCGGGGCGTGAAGATCGCCGCCGGCTTCTCGCGCTCGAGTCTCTCGCGGATGAACGAGCCGAGAAATCCGTTGCCGCCCGTGAGCAGCACACGGCGGTCGGACCAGAACGTCGTCATCGCGTCGCTCGGAAAAGGCAGGGCCGGCGAACGGATCGCCGGCCCTGCATCAGGAAGGATTCTTACTGAAGCGAGAGCAGCACGAGGATCTCGCCCCGGCCGTTGGCCAACGGCTCGAGGGCCTTGCCGATCACGGTGCCGGGACGGTGCATCTTCACGCCCGCGACGTCGACCGGGATCGACTTCATGGCCAAACCGGCCACGTCGCTGGTGACGAGCAGGTCGCCGATCTTGATCGGGGCCTTGGAGGCGTCGACCTTGACCTTCACGCGGCCGGTCGTCGCCACCTTCACCTTCGAGTCGCTCTCCTCGCCGAGGGTGATGCCCGGGCGGGCCGAGATCACGCCGGCGACGGCCTGGTCATACGGCGTGCTGGAGGCCATCACGTGGTTGGAGCGCTCCGGATCGAGCACGACCACCGTCGCGGCCGGGATCTCCTCCTCCGCCGGCACCCACTCGGCGACGTCCTGATACTTCGCCTGGATGTTCCCGCCCGTCACCGTGCCGGAGATGAACGCGTTGCCGCTCACCTCGAGCTTGTTCGCCGGCGAAACGGTGCCGATGCCGAGATTGCCGTTGCGGTCGAGGACCATCTTCACCGTCTCGGTGCTGCCCGGCAGCGCCGCGTTGGCCTCGCGGATCATCCACGAGAAAGCCGGAACGGCGAAGTTATCGGGGGGACCCCAGCGGTTATCGATGCGCATGGCCGCGCCGTTGCGAGCCTGCACCGCATTGACGAGATGATTGAAGTCGAAGTCGACGATCCGGGCGCCGGGATTGACGGCGTAGCGGAACGTCTCCAGCGGGGTCCGGATCGTCAGCTTCGAATCCGGAGCACCGGCGGTTCCGATACCGACCATCGAGGTCGCCGGATCCGTGTTGGCGGTCCAGGTCTTGGTTCCATCCGTGACCCAGCCGCCGGCCGATTGCGCATGAGCGCCAAACGCGGCCAGCATCACGACCGCGACTGCCATCGCGACCACGAAACGGCGGGCAATCTGTGTTTCTCTCTCCATTGAGGCCTCCCTGATTACTTGACTCGATTGCGAAGTTCCTGAAAGTGTACCGCTTTGATGAGTACACCGGTCAAACTTGGGTCTGTATATGCCGGGGTGGGAAATCCGATCGCGATGAGCGCCTGATTGAGCGCGCTGCGCAATTCCTGAATGTGCACTGCCTTGACCACGACGCCGGGCGAGGCTGCGTCGGTGAATGTTGCCGGGGCCAGGCCGGCGACGGCGCGAACGGCATTGACCGCCACCCGGAGCTGCGCCAGGTGCACGGCCTTGATGAGCGTGCCGGGATTGAGCGGGTCGTCGGTGAAGATGACGGTCGTGGCCAAGTCATAGGCACTGTCTCCAGACGCGCCGCCCGAGCCCAACGCACGGACGCGGTATAGATACGCGGTATTGGCCGCCACCGTCGTGTCCGTGAACGCATTGGATGCCGACGTGCCGATCAACACGAAGCTGCCGCCCGCCGATTTCCGGTAGATCTCGTACGAACTGGCGCCGGTCACGGCGTTCCACGTCACGCGCACGGAATTGACCGCCGTGGCCTGGGCCACGACGTTCTGCGGCGTGGCCGGTACCGTCCCCCCGCCCGTGCCGGGGTAAACGGCCTGCACGGCGTGCTGGTCGTACGGCTGCAGCGCGGCGTTCAAGCCCTGCGACACGAACGACTTCATGATGGCGTTGGTCGAGCATTCGAGGGTCGGATCGGTCGAGCAGGGGATGTTCGGATCGTCCGCCCGCGTCTGATCCGAATGCCGGAAGCCGAGGGTATGTCCCACTTCGTGCGCCACTGCCGAGTTGAAGTCTCCGCTATTAAAGAGGAACGTACAGTTCGCGATTCCCTGGTTCATTTCGACGTCGCCTTCCGTCGCCGTCGAAAAAGTCTCGTTGTTCGGGCCGGCGTGCGTCCCCGAGGCGCGGGTGATGCCCCCCAGTCCGAGGGTGCCGCTGTAACTGTTCGAGGTGCACTGGAAACGCGGCGCGCCGAAGCTGGTCAGGTCGCGCTCGAAGGCGACGGCGTTCACTCCGTCCGAGGCGCGCACGCCGCCCTGGGCCGAGCCGGCGCCGCCGTAGACGTAGTTGACGTTCGACGCCGGATCGCCGTTCCAGGAGGCGAACGCGGCCTGGATGGCCGTCACACCGTTGTTCGGCGCGCCCGGCTCGCTGCCGACGCTGACGAAGGTCACGGGATTGGGAAAGACGTTCCAGCGCCCGCCGAGCGAGCCGCTGATGGTGAAGGTGTACGAGGTGGCGGAGAAAGTGGCCAGCGCGACCGCTTTGAGCGGAAGCTTGCCGGTCGTCGCAGTCGCAGGCGCCGCGATCAGCGGCTCGACGGAGACGAAGTAGTCCTGCCGTCCCATCCCGCCTCGCGCCTCGCTGCGCAGGAAGTCGAGGAACTCGTCCGCCGAGCGGCGCCGCTCCCGGTGGATCTTGCCGTCCGGATCCCAGCCGATGACGTCCCCCTCGTTGCGCACGGCCAGCCGGCGCCCCAGCTTGTCGGTGGCGAATCCGAACTTGCCCAGCGCGAGGTCGAGCACGCGCCACCGATCATCACCGCGAGTGAGGAAGAGGATGTATCGCTCGCCGTCGATGAAGCGCGGCACGCCGGGAATGATCGTGGCCCGTTTTTCGAGCACGCCCCCCGGCTCGTGCACGTCGATCGAGTCGGCGCTCACGTTTCCTTTGATCACTTCCTCGATGGACATGGTCGTCACAGTTTCGATGTCGCCGTTCTCGTCCAATTGCGCGTGGGAACCGAGTGAAGATGCGACTACGATGGCCGGTGCCTGGTGCACCATCGCGCGGTCGTCAGGTACTACGAAAGTGGCGGCGCTGAGCGTTCCGGAAACCAGTGTTGCCAGCGCCAGAAGCGGGGAAATACGTCGGGTCATACCGCCGCCGACGTTGCAAAGCAATCGCCACTGTTTGCATGTATCGGATGGGCTCGCCAATGCGCGTGACGGGGGTCACAATCGAGTGGCACGCTGTTTTCACATCAGGAGAAACAATCATGGCCAGACGCTCAACTCTGTTTTTTCTCCTCCTCCTGCTCGCGACGCCGATTGCTGTCACCGCCGATGACAATCCTTGTCCATGCATCCCCAAATCGCTGGTGTGGATCGTCGACGCATGCGAGACGTGGAACTGCGCACAGGCGGCCCTGGTCCAGGCCAACGGCGATCCGTTCGTGCTCTCCATGCCGACTGCGAGCACGCAGTGGAAGTGGATCGTGATGCGCCGCGTGGTCGCCGGCAGCGCCACCGTGTCTCCCGACTCGCCCTTCCTGATCGACTCCTACAGCCAGCTCAACGATGCGCTGTCGCAGTTCACGACCATCGACAAGACCGCGCTGCCGATGATGTTCAGCGCCGTCGACGGCGCGATGCTCGTGGTGCGGCTGCGCGATCCGAATGCGACCCATCGGAGGCCCACGGCGCGGTAGTTACGTTTCCGAAACCTTCCTCAAATGCGCCTCGTCGGAGGCCAGCCGCAGGTCCGACTCCACCATCAGCCGCACCAACTCGTCGAATGAAGTCTTGGGCGTCCAGCCGAGCTGCTCTTTCGCTTTCGTTGCGTCGCCCAGCAGCAGGTCGACCTCGGTCGGACGGAAGTAGCGCGGGTCGACTTCCACCAGCACCTCGCCGCTCGCGCGGTCGATGCCCCGCTCCTTTTCGCCGCTCCCCTCCCACTGCAGATCGATGCCCGCCGCGCGGAACGAGCGCTCGGCGAACTCCCGGACGGTCCACGTCTGGCCGGTGGCGATGACGTAGTCCTCGGGCCTCTCCTGCTGCAGCATCAGCCACATCGCCTCGACATAGTCCTTGGCGAAGCCCCAGTCGCGCCGCGCGTCGAGGTTGCCGAGGTAGAGGCGGTCCTGCAGGCCATGTTTGATCCGCCCCACCGCCCTGGTGATCTTGCGCGAGACGAACGTCTCGCCGCGCCGCGGTGACTCGTGGTTGAAGAGGATGCCGTTCACGGCGTAGAGGTCGTATGCCTCGCGGTAGTTCACGGTCATCCAGAAGGCGTACACCTTGGCTACGCCGTACGGGCTGCGCGGATAGAACGGCGTCCGCTCGCTCTGCGGCGTCTCCGCCACCAGGCCGAACATCTCGGACGACGACGCCTGGTAGATGCGCGGCTTGATCTGCATCTCCCGGATGGCCTCGAGCAGGCGCGTGGAGCCCAGGCCCGTCACCTCGCCCGTGTACTCCGGCGTGTCGAACGAGACCTTCACGTGGCTCTGCGCGCCGAGGTTGTAGATCTCGTCCGGGTCGGTGATGCGCAGGATGCGGTTCAGCGACGAGGCGTCGTTGAGGTCGCCGTAGTGGAGGAAGAGCCGGACGTCCTGCTCGTGCGGGTCCTGATAGAGCTGGTCGATGCGCTGCGTGTTGAAGGACGACGAGCGGCGGATCACGCCGTGGACCTCGTAGCCCTTCTCCAGCAGCAGCTCCGCGAGATAGGAGCCGTCCTGTCCGGTGATGCCGGTGATGAGTGCGCGTTTGCGTTTCGTCATGCTCGAATCAACTTGATGCCCGCATCCCGCGGGACGATGTTGCGCGTGTCGACGGCGAGCTTCACCCGCGTCCACAACGAAGGGTCCTTGAACTGCGAGTGCGGCGTCGAGACGAGCACCGCGTCGTATTTGGCCCACTCATCCGCCGTGCACGGGACGGACGAAAGGCCGACGTCGTGCTTCCGTCCGGGGCGTGCCACCGGGACGAACGGGTCGCAGTACGCTACGTCCGCGCCGCGCTCCTGCAGCAGCTCGATCAGCTCGAAGGAGGGCGACTCGCGGTCGTCGTCGATGTCCGGCTTGTACGAGAGCCCGAGGACCAGCACCTTCGCCCCGACGATGCTCCTCCCCTCCTGGTTGATCCCCTCCACGGTCTTGTCCACGACGTAGCGCGGCATGGAGGTGTTGATCTCGCCGGCGAGCTCGATGAAGCGCGCCCACGTCCCGTACTCGGCTGCCTTCCAGGTCAGATAGAACGGATCGAGGGGGATGCAATGGCCGCCGAGGCCCGGGCCGGGATAGAAGGGCATGAAGCCGAACGGCTTGGTCTTGGCCGCCTCGATGACCTGCCAGACGTCGATGCCCATCCGGTCGAAGACGACCTTCATCTCGTTGACCAGCGCGATGTTCACCGCGCGGAAGATGTTCTCCAGCAGCTTGGCCGACTCCGCCACTTCCGCCGAGGCGACCGGCACCACGTGGTCGATGGCCGCGCCGTACAGCGCGACGGCGGCCTTCAGCGACGCCTCGTCGATGCCGCCCACGACCTTGGGGATGGTCTTCGTGTTGAACTTTTCGTTGCCCGGGTCCTCGCGCTCGGGCGAGAAGGCCAGGAAGTAATCGGTACCGCAGGTCAGCCCGCGCTGATCGAAGCGCGCGAGCAGCTCCTCGCGCGTGGTCCCCGGATACGTCGTCGACTCGAGCACGATGAGCTGCCGCGGCCGCAGCCGCTTCGAGATCGTTTCGGCCGTGATGCGGATGTATTTGAGGTCCGGCTCCCGATGCGGCCCGAGCGGCGTCGGGACGCAGATCAGAATCGCATCGCACTCCGCCAGCCTCTCGAAATCGGTCGTCGCCTCGGCGCGGCCGCCGCTGAACGTCCGCTTGATGCGCTCCACGCCGATGTGCCGGATGTACGACTCCCCCCGCATCAGCGCCTCGGTCTTGGCCGGATCGACGTCGAAGCCGAGGACCGGGAAGCCCGACTCTTCGAAGAGGAGTACGAGCGGCAGCCCGACGTAGCCGAGGCCGATCACGCCGACGCGCGCCGTGCGCTGCTCGATCTTGTGCAGGAGGGCGTCCACGCTCATGCGATGCGGTAGTACTCCTTGTACCAGTCGACGAAGCGGCTGATACCCTCCTCGACGGAAGTGCGCGGCCGGAAGCCGACCGCCTTTTCCAGCTCGCTCACGTCCGCCATCGTCGACGGCACGTCGCCGGGCTGCATCGGCAGCAGGTCGAGCTGCGCCTTGCGCCCGAGGCATTGCTCGAGCACCTCGATGCAGTGCAGCAGTTGCACGGGCTGGTTGTTGCCGATGTTGAACACGCGGTACGGCGCGTAGCTCCGCGCCGGATCGGGACGGTCGCCGCTCCACGACGGATCGGGCTCGGGCAGGTGATCGACCACGCGCACGACGCCTTCCGTGATGTCGTCGATGTAGGTGAAGTCGCGGATCATCCGGCCCTCGTTGAAGACGGGGATCGGCTCGCCGGCCAGGATGCCTTTGGTGAACTTGAACAGGGCCATGTCCGGCCGCCCCCACGGTCCGTACACGGTGAAGAAGCGGAGGCCGGTCACCGGAAGACGGTAGAGGTGCGCATACGAGTGCGCCATCAACTCGTTCGCCTTCTTCGTCGCCGCGTAGAGCGACACCGGATGGTCGACGTTGTCGTGCTCGGAGAATGGCTGCCGTGTGTTCGCCCCGTACACGGAGCTGGACGACGCGTACACGAGATGCTCGACCCCGTTGTGCCGGCACCCCTCCAGGATGTTCATGAACCCGCGCAAGTTCGCATCGACGTACGCATGCGGATTGGTCAGCGAGTACCGCACCCCCGCCTGCGCCGCGAGATGGACGACGCGCCGCGGCCTGGTCTCCGCGAACAACGCCGCCATGGCCTCGGAATCCGCAACGTCGAGCCTGCGGAACGAAAAGCCGGGAAAGTCGCGCAACATCCCCAGCCGCGCTTCCTTCAGCGCCGGATCGTAGTAGTCGTTGACGTTGTCGATCCCCACGACCTCCACCCCCGCCTCGAGCAGCCGACGGGAGACGTGGTAGCCGATGAAGCCGGCGGCGCCTGATACGAGAATCATGCAGCGGCCTCCGGCCGCTCAGAATTGAGAATTGAGAATTGAGAATTGAGAAAAGGCCGGCTTGCGTCTCCCGTCATTCTCAATTCTCCATTCTCAATTCTCAATTCGGTGACGCGGCCTCCGGCCCCTTCGGTGTACACACCGACCGTGGCGAAACTGCTCGTGGTGGTCGACATCGTGGTCGTTACTGGGTTCCGGCGGTGAGCTCGCCCACCTCGGCGGTGAGCGTCTCGATCTCCTTCACCAAGGTGTCGTACTCGGCGACTTTGCGGCGAAGGAAGGCGCGCGTGACGTCGATCTTCTCGTCGATGCCTTTCGGCGTCAGGACGTATACGTACGCGGATTTCTTGCGACTGTTGCGAAAGTTGCGGGCCTTGATCCAGCCCTTCTCAATGAGCGCCTTGAGGCAGTAGTTCACCTTTCCCAGGCTGATGCCGAGCTCGCGGGCTACGTCGCGCTGGCTCGCCTCGGGATGGTCTGCCAGGTATTTCAGCAGCCTGTAGCGGACTTCTTCGTTGATCAGATGCATGCGTTCAACTGTTGAACGCGGCGCATTTGAGCACGCTTTTACGCCTCGTGCAAGGCCGCCCCGGCGGCCTGCGAGACATCGCGCCTTGACGGATCGTAAAAGAGATTGACATGCTAGCGTGATTCCTGCGCCGCAGGACGTCTCCGGAGGACTCTTACAGAATGGCAGATCATCACGCCGACCGATCCATGGTCGAGCCCGAGACTCCTATCTCGGTCAGTCACCTCGTCCATACGCTCCGCGCCTACGCGCCGGTCATCCTTCTCTCCCTGGCCGCAGTGGCCATCGGCTATCTCATTTTGGCCGTCGCGCTCTATCTCGTCTCCCCCTCGCAGCGCATCACTGGCCAGCAGTTCCGCCTCGACTTCGAAGGCGCGCAGAGGGGCGAGTATCCGAACGGGGTGAGGTTCAGCCCGTCGGAAATCGTGGCCACGCCCATCCTGCTCAAGGTCTTCCAGCAGAACGATCTCGGCCGCTTCCAGAACTTCACGGCCTTCAGCCGCTCGGTCTTCGTGCTCGAGTCCAATCCCGCCTTCGAGCGGCTCGCGGCCGACTACACGGCCCGCCTGGCCGATCCGAAGCTGACGCCGATCGACCGCGAGCGCATCCAGCGCGACTGGGAGGCCAAGCGCGACAGCATCGCCAAGAACGACTACTCCATCAATTACGTGCGCAGCGGCCAGGGGAAGATCCCCGAGACGCTGGTCCGCAAGACGCTGAACGACATCCTCAACACCTGGGCCGACTACGTGACGCGCGAGCAGCACGTGCTCGAGTACCGCCTGGCCGTCCTCTCGCCGGAAGTGGTCGACACCCCGAGCGCGAACAGCGGCGACGCCATCGTCCTGCTGCAGATGCTCCGCTCGAAGATCGGACGGGTGATGGCGAACATCGACGACCTGCAGAACATCCCGGGCGCCGACCTGGTGCGGACGAACGACGACAAGATGTCGCTGGAAGAGATCAAGGTCCGCCTCGACGAGATCCTCCGCTTCCGCATCGAGCCGCTCGTCGATGTGGCCCGCGCGAGCGGCATGGTCTCGAACACCGCGGCAACAGTCCGCTTCCTGGAGACGCAGCTCGCCTACGACCAGCGTCGCCTCGCCTCCGTGCAGGCCCAGGCCGATGCGGCCCGCCAGTCGCTCGCCGTCTACGCGCAGAACGGCCGGCCCGGCAGCGACGCGGCGATCGCGTCGGCTACTCCCGGCGGCCGTCCCACCACGACGACCACCGGCGAGGCGGTGATGCCGCAGCTCAGCGACTCGTTCATCGACCGCCTCGTGGCGCTCACCAGCCAGTCGGCGGACCTGAAATACCGGCAGAAGATCGCCGAGGAGTACCAGCGGCTGCAGAATCAGGTCGTGCCGCTGCAGGCCGCGGTGGCCTACGACGAGGAGATCCTGACCCAGTTCCGCAACCCGTCCAGCGCCTCGGCGTCGCAGGCCTCGGCCGTCCGCGAGCAGATCGCCTCCACGCAGAGCGACTTCCGCCTCCTCGTGCAGAAAGTGAACGAGATCTACCGCCTCGTCTCGCGGAACCTCAATCCCGCCGGCGAGCTGTTCGCCCTGACCCAGCCGCCCATCACCCGCGTGGAGCGCTCGCAGAACATCGGCAAGCTCGTGCTGTACGGGCTGCTCTTCCTGCTGCTCTCGCTGCCGGTGATCATCGTCCTCTGCCTGCTGCACAACCGCGTGCGGCAAGAAGAGGTGAGCGAGGGGTACGTGGCGCCGGTGCCGGAGCTGTCATCCTGAGCCCCGCAGAGGGCGAAGGATCTCCTGCCAAGCACGGGGAGATCCTTCGCCGTCTTCGCGGCTCAGGATGACACCCGGCGCTCCCTGAAGAACGCTACCGTTTCGCGCAAGCCATCGCGCAGTGCCGCCGGCGCCCGCAGACGTGCCCTCTCCCGCAGCCGCGAGCCGTCCAGCACGCTGCGCATCTGCTCCCCCGCTTTCGCCGGGCCGTGCGCGGCTTCGAGCGACGTGCCGAGCTCCGCGGCGAGCATCGCGTAGAGGTCGTTCACCGACGTCTCCACGCCCGTGCCGACGTTGAACGCGCCGCCCTCCTCGATGTCCGTCGCCGCGAGGTTCGCCGCCACGACGTCGCCCACGAAGACGTAGTCGCGCGTCTGCTCGCCGCTGCCGTTGATGGTCACCGCGTGGCCGTCGAGGAGCCGGTCGGCGAAGATGGCGATCACCCCCGCCTCCCCTTTCGCGTTCTGCCGCGGCCCGTACACGTTTCCGTAGCGCAGGGCAACCGTCTTCAACCCGTAGATCTCGCGATAGAAGTGGAGGTAGTGCTCGACGGAGAGCTTCGCGCAGCCGTACGGCGAGAGCGGGTTGCGCGGATGCTCCTCCGTCTGCGGCGCGAACAGAGGCTCGCCATAGATCGCGCCGCCGGTCGAGGCAAACAGAAACCGTTTGACGCCGATCTCGTGCGCGGTCTGCAGCAGGCGGATCGACGCGATGACGTTCACCTCCGCGTCCGCTGCCGGATCGGCCACCGAGTGGCGCACGTCGATCTGCGCCGCGTGATGGCTGACCACGTCCGGCTCGAGCTCCGCGATGCGGGCGAACGTCGACGGGTCGCGCAGGTCGGCCTCGACGAATTCGGCGCGCGCGTTCAGGTTGCGCCGGTCGCCCGTCGAGAGGTTGTCCAGCGCGGTGACGCGCCAGCCGCGTGCGAGGTAGGCATCGGCGATGTGCGAGCCGATGAAGCCGGCGCCGCCGGTCACGAGCACCTTCACCGAAGCGCCTCCTGCGCGTCCAGCTCGTCCAGCGGCACGGCATCCGGCTGGTAGTAGAGCGGCACGCACCAGTGATTCTCCGCCACCCAGTCGGTGTT